>JAGWMH010000014.1 GCA_028871775.1 Betaproteobacteria bacterium | reverse complement strand
ACCAGCCCATGAATTCGCTGTAGGCGACCGGGCACCGCTCGCGCATCTCATCGTAGGCCGCACGCTGATCGCGCAGGACAGCATCGGATCTCGGGTCCCAATCCGGTTTGAGTTTTTCGGTCATGGTCATTCCTTATCGTCCTGAAGTGACGTACCAACAAGGTGAAATACAGATGCCATAAAACATCTCCGTTTGGCTAGGTGGAGACGTCAATTATTTTGGGGGAAAGTTGCCGTCCGCTGCAACCTGTCGTCAGGCCGTGTTGCGCGCGGTGTCATTAGTCTTCGTGCGGAGCCGCTGCTCCTTCCGGGTAATGTCCAGACGCCGGGTTCATTGCAGCCTCATATACCCCCTCGACATAATGAATGTACGTCACGTACGCCTCAATATACTCGCGCCCCGCGCCCACATCCTGTGTCTTGAATGATTTGGCCGCCATGGCCTTGTTGTAGCGGTCCACCAGCCCCGTGCGCACTTTCTCGGCAAGCAGATTGGTGAGCGGCGCGACATCTCCTGACTTCAAGGCCAGGTCTGCCGCAGGAATTGCAGGTCCCAGATCCCGGCCGGCCGGCTTCAGCCCAGTGTAAGGTGCGCCCTCACCGGTGCGATGGATGCGGACAAGCGTCTCGAAAAAATATGTGTCTGCGAGTTCCCTGGCCTGCGGGCTTAGTTTGCGCACGCTCATGGTTCGGTCGAACGATTTTCGAATCTCGGCCTCATCGTTCTTGTGTACCCAGATCAGCACCAGGTTCACATCACCCTTCGCAAGCGCCTCCTGCGCAGCCTTGACGACGGGGCCATCCATGCCATCGCAATGCGCATACGCGGGAGCCGAATGCAGAACGGCCGCGCCAATTACAGCAAACAAAATGAACAGAGCTCGGACAATTCCTTGATTGCTTCTCATGGTGTTGTTCTCCTTTTGGTTATGGTTAATCAGCAGCATGAACCGTTCTCAGGATTAACGCAACGTCATGATGCGCCAGCCATGCTGCTCGGCATGTGCGCGCAGCGTGGCATCCGGGTCAACCGCCACCGGGTTCTTCACTTTGCGCAGCAGCGGCAGATCGTTCAGCGAATCGCTGTAAAACCAGCTCCCGGCAAAACTGTTCCAGCTCCACCCATGTTGTGCCATCCAGCTTTCCAGGCGGGTGATCTTGCCCTCGCGGAAGCATGGCACACCTGCCACGCGCCCGGTAAATTCGCCGTCCTTCTGTTCGGGCTCGGTGGCAATCAGGTGCTCCACGCCGAATTCGCGCGCAATCGGCGCAGTCACGAAACTGTTGGTGGCGGTGATGATGACGCACACATCATGCGCCGCGCGGTGCCGCGCCACCAGTTCGCGCGCGGCGTTGCCCATCATGCCGCGCACCTTGCGCCGCATGAATTCCTCATGCCATGCGTCCAGCACCTTGTGCGCATGGCGCGACAGGGGCTTCAACTGGAAGTCGAGGAACTCATGGATGTCCAGCGTGCCCGCCTTGTACTGCTGGTAAAAGGTCAGGTTCTTCGCTTCGAACAGCTCGCGGTCGAGCACGCCCTGTTCGATGAGAAACTGCGCCCACTCGAAATCGCTGTCGCCGCTCAGCAAGGTATTGTCCAGATCAAATAGCGCCAGGTTCACACGTGCTCCCGATTCAATTGCATCACTTCCTTCAACAACGGCACTGACGCCCCGCGCTTCAGGCGCAGGCAATGCGCGTCGAGCGCATCCAGCAGCGCCACCAGGCTGGGCAGGTCGCGCCGCCCGTGGCGCAGCAGGTATTGCGTCACTTCGTGCGGCAGGACAAAGCCGCGCGCCTGCGCGTGCCGCTCCAGCGCCTGCGCTTTTTCTTCGTCGCTCAAGCCATGCACCTGGTACACCAGCCCCCAGCCCAGGCGCGTACGCAGATCATCGCGCAAATGCAGATGGGCGGGCGCTGCCGTGCCGCTCACCAGCAGCATGCCGCCGCTTTCGCGCAAACGGTTGTAGAGATCGAACAGCGCAACTTGAGCAGCGTCTCCCAATGTCTCCACATCATCCACGGCAATCACCTGAGCCGCATCCGGCACGGTGCTGCGGGCATAGGCTGCAGTCTGCCCCAACGCACGCGCCTGCTGCACCGCTGCTTGCAGCAGGTGGCTCTTGCCGCTGCCTGCCTCGCCCCACAGGTAAAAACACCGTTCGTTCGCCGTTCCCGCCAGTGCATGGCGCAACGCCGAGAGCAATTCGACATTGCGCCCGGCAACGAAATTGTCCAGCGTGGGCGCCCAGTCAGGCGTAATGTTCAGCAGCAGCTGTGTCATGGTCAACGCAGCCCATTACAGACGTTGTATGGGCATTTGGGGTAAAATTGGCAAACGGAACGGCCTGCACTTTATCCCGAAGAAAGCGAGAACTCAACTTGAGTCTGTCAAATCCCCTCTCCTACCGCGACGCCGGTGTGGACATCGATGCTGGCGACCGCCTGGTGGAGAACATCAAGCCCTATGCCAAACGCACCATGCGTCCCGAGGTGTTGAGCGGCATCGGCGGCTTCGGTGGCCTGGTCGAGATTTCCAAAAAATACCGCGAACCGGTATTGGTCTCCGGCACCGACGGCGTGGGCACGAAATTGAAATTGGCTTTTGAACTCAACCGCCACGACACGGTGGGCATAGACCTGGTGGCGATGAGCGTCAACGACATTCTGGTGCAGGGCGCGGAGCCGCTGTTCTTCCTCGACTATTTCGCCTGCGGCAAGCTGGATGTGGAGGCCGCCACCGAAGTCATCAAGGGCATCGCGGCGGGCTGCGAGCAGGCCGGTTGCGCGCTGATCGGCGGTGAGACCGCCGAGATGCCGGGCATGTATCCGGTGGGCGAATACGACCTCGCTGGTTTCGCGGTGGGCGTGGTGGAAAAATCGCAGATCATCACCGGCGCCGACATCAAGCCCGGCGACGTAGTGCTGGGGCTGGCCTCCAACGGCGCGCACTCCAACGGCTACTCGCTGGTGCGCAAGATCATCGAGCGCAGCCAACCCGACCTCGACGCCAGATTTGACGGTAAACACACGCTGGCCGACTGCATCATGGCGCCCACCCGCATCTATGTGCAGCCGCTGCTGGCGCTGATGCAAAAAATCAAGGTCAAGGGAATGGCGCACATCACCGGCGGCGGCCTGCTGGAGAACATCCCGCGCGTGCTGCCGGCCAATGTCAAGGCGGTATTGGATGGAAAATCGTGGGGTACGCCGAAATTGTTCGACTGGCTGCGCGAACAGGGCAACGTGGCGCAACATGAAATGTACCGCACCTTCAACTGCGGCATTGGCATGGCGGTTGTCGTTGCCGCGAGCGATGCCGCTGCCGCACTCAACCAGCTTGAAGCCGCCGGGGAAACCGCGTGGGCCATAGGCACAATACAGGTACGCCAAGGCGATGAGGTACAAACCCAAGTTCGATAATGTAACGAGGAAGTCCATCGTTATCCTGATCTCGGGGCGCGGCAGCAACATGCAGGCGCTGCTGGAGGCCAACCTGCCCTGCCGCGTGGCGGCGGTCATCAGCAATCGCGCCGACGCGCCGGGACTGGCCATCGCCGAACGGCATGGCATTGCAACGCAAGTCGTGTCACACCGCGACTACCCGGACCGCGAGTCGTTCGAGGCCGCGCTCGCCGTCGCCATAGACCGCTACCAACCCGACCTCGTCGCGCTCGCCGGGTTCATGCGCATTCTCACCCCGAATTTTGTGGCGCGCTACCAAGGCAGGCTCATCAACATCCACCCCTCGCTGCTGCCCGCATACGGCGGCCTCGACACGCATGCGCGCGCGCTCAAGGACGGCGTGAAAATACACGGCTGCACCGTGCATTTCGTCACCAGCGACCTCGACCACGGCCCCATCATCATCCAGGCCGCCGTGCCGGTGCTGATGAATGACACGCCGGAAACCCTGGCGGCACGGGTGTTGCGCGAGGAGCATCGCATCTACCCGCAGGCCGTCAACTGGTTCTGTCGGGACTACCTCAGACTGGACGCGGATGGCAAGAAGGTATTGCTGAACCGCGTTGAGCAGCCGGGTATCACCCTCATCGCGCCGGGACTGAAATAGGTTTATGCATAACATCGCGCGTCTAACGGGCATGGCAAACATGCCGTTCTTGATTCCGAAAAACTTTTGGCCGGGCACCCGGATGAAACCCGCCATGCCCGTTTCCCTCTCCCCTGCACTCTCCCGCATAACCAGCGACTTGGCTGCCGTCTTTTGGCAACCTAGTCGAATGGCTAATAGTTGTATCAAGCGGGCGAGGGGGGCAAGGACTCACTGCGCGAGCTTCAGATTAATCGTCTGGCTGCTGTTGTGCAGTGTTGCAACTTTCACCAATGCTGCGGAGTCCCCTACCCGCCTTCAGGTCAGCTACGATGTATTCAAGGGCAACCTCAAGGGCGCCACCATCACGGAAACCTACACCCGCACACAGGATCGCTATCACATCGAAAGCGTGAGCCAGGCAGTCGGCCTGATCGCCATGATCAAGCCGGAAACCATCCGCGTCATTAGCCAGGGCGTCTTGACCGCAAAAGGGCTGCGCCCCCTCACCTTTACCAACGAGCGCAAGCTCGACACCGAGCGAAATGCGCGCGCCGATTTCGACTGGACAACCAACCGCATCACGCTGACCGACCGCGCCGGGAAACGCACCCTGCCGCTGCCCGCAGGAACGCAGGACCGGCTGAGCGCGATGTATCAGTTCATGTTCGCGCCGCTGAAGAATGCAGCCACGCTCGACTTCTACATGACCAACGGCAGCAAGGTAGACATCTACAACTATCTCATAACACCCGACCAGAGCGTGACGGTGCCGCTCGGCACATTCAAGGCGCTGTATGTCGCCAGCCCGCCGAAAGCAGGCGAGAGCCGGACGGAAGTCTGGCTGGCGACGGAGCACGCCAACTTCCCGTACAAGATGGTGATCACCGACCCGGACGGCGACAAGCTTACGCAGGAACTGACCCAATTTGATTTCGTGCCGTGATGGCACGCAATAATTCAGCCATGGCTTTTATGCGTCTGAATTTCCGCGCCGGCTAAAATTTCTTGTACTGATAAAACCATGCTACTCACCGAATACCGCTTTGACCTTGCCATCCAGGCCCTGCGCAGCATCCTGCCGCTGGCGCACCCTGCCGATGCCATGCTGCGCCAATTCTTCCAGCAGGAGCGCATCGGCTCCAATGAGCGCGCGCTGGTGGCGGAAACCGTATTCGGCGTGCTGCGCCACCGCCTCTTCCTGGAGCACGCCTGCGCCAACAAATCTGCAACTGCCAGCCAGGCTACGCCGCGCCGCATGGCGCTGGCCTACTGGGTCCGCTTCGGCGGCTACAACCTGCGCGAACTCACCCCGTTGCTGAAACGCGACGAGGAGAAGTGGCTTGGCCAGGTCAAGGGCATCAACCTCGACGAACTGCCCTTAGCGGTGCAGGCCGAGCTGCCGGACTGGGTGATTGAAAAACTGCGCGGCGCAATGACGGATGAAGCCATCCTCACGCTGGGCCGCTCCATGCAGCAGCCCGCCGCGCTCGACCTGCGCGTCAACACCCTGCTCGCCAACCGCGACGAGGTGCTGCAATCCATGCAGGCGGAAGGCAGGGACGCGCAGGCCACGCCCTGGTCGCCCATCGGCATCCGCCTCAAGGGCAAGCCCTCGCTCACCCGACATCCGCTGTTCCTCACCGGAAAATTTGAAGTGCAGGACGAGGGCAGCCAGTTGCTGGGGTTTTTGCTCGCCCCCAAACGCAACGACATGGTGGTGGATTTCTGCGCCGGCTCGGGCGGCAAGGCGCTGATGCTGGGCGCCATGATGCGCTCGCAGGGCAGGCTGTATGCATGGGATGTATCCGAAAAACGGCTGACCAATCTCAAACCCAGATTGAAGCGCTCCGGGCTCAGCAACCTGCACCCGCAGCTCATCGCGCATGAAAACGACAACAAGGTCAAACGCCTCGCCGGCAAGATAGACCGCGTGCTGGTGGATGCGCCGTGCAGCGGGCTGGGTACGCTGCGCCGCAACCCGGACATAAAATTCCGCCAGTCGCCGCAAAGCATCGCCGAACTCACCCGGAAACAGGCATCCATCCTCGCCGCAGCCAGCAAGCTGGTCAAGCCCGGCGGGCGCCTGGTGTACGCCACTTGCAGTTTCCTGCATGAAGAAAACCGCGCCATCGTTGATGACTTCCTGTCCAGCCATGCCGATTTCGTCCTGCGCCCTGCGGCAGAAATTCTCGCGCAGCAGCTGATTCCTCTGGATACCGGCGAATGCCTGCAACTGCTGCCGCAACTGCACGGCACCGATGCCTTTTTCGCGGCTGTGCTGGAGCGGGCCAAGCCGGTTGCTCAGGGCGATACTCATCTTTCCCGAGAAGAATAGCAGCCAATTTGCGCGCTTGCTTTGTCGCCCGCCTTGCGCATATGCTATGGTTGTTCGACGCGGCTCATGACGGGCTTAATAAAAAATTCTTAACGCTGACACACCAACTCGATGGCTTCCTGGTTCAAAATACTGGATGACAAACCGGATCACCCCATGTACGACGTGGCGGAGGCCAGGAAGCTTCTCGCCAGCCTGCCGAAGGAAGACCCCCTCAAGGCCCTGGATGAAATTACCTCCTGGCTGACTTCAGTCAAGGACACGCCCGGCTTTCGCCCCGATTGGCGCACTGGCGTCATCATGCTGCTGGATGAGACCGGCCAGCCGCTGCATGCGGAATTGCTGCGGCAATATCTGGCTGCGCCCCATTTGCAGGATTTCCAGGGCATGCGCCTGTGGCAGGGCGCACATGGTTTCATGAGTGCGCTGGCTGAAGCTTATGCCGTGTGCGTTCATGAATACCAGCAGGCAGAAAAAAAACCGTTGGGCCTCAAGGAACAGATGCCGGTCATCTGCGTCAGGTTGCTGCGTGCTGTCGCCGAGCAGATGAAGCTGGAGCTGATGCGCTATCTGGAGGTGGAGCAGACAATCTGGGAGCAGTTGTACCTGCATTACAACTTCGCCGAAACCAGCCAGTTTGCCGACGTCATGGTTCACGCCTACCCCGGGCACGTCATCCATACCAACCCGCAGCGGGAACTGTTGCGGGCGGTGATTCTGTACGTTTCCTCACCCGCCACTCTGGCACCGGACCAGATCGAAGTGAGTTACCGCATCTCCGCGCGCCTGGCTAGCCTTTTCGATTTCAAGGAAGCGCCTGACCCTGATTGCCCGTATTTCCTCGACCTCTCCAAGCCCGCCGCTCCGGACCATGTGGGTGACAAGCTCCAGGCAACTCCTGCCATGCGCTTTTTCGGGGCGGTCAGGGCGGTTCCCAAAATAGAAGATATAACCAGTCAGAATGAGCGGGGTGTCATTGAGCAGGAACGCCGTTTTGGCAGCGAATTTACTCCGGACGGCAAGCTTACCGTGCTCAAACATCTGCATGCGTATTGGGGGAGGGAGCCGCCGCACCGGCATCATGAGCGGAGAAACATCCATACCGCCATCGAAGTGGTGCACACCTTCAAGATCATCAGCGATCTGGTCACCCGCATCGAACTGAACCAGATAGCCAATCTTTCCGAAGAAGATTCGGCCATGCTGAAAGAGCGATCCAAAATCGACATCCTCGAAGAGGAAGTCGTCTATGCCCGGGAAACCTGGGATATTCTGGATGTGAGTGTCGGCGGGGTCGGCGGGATAGTTCCGAAGGCCACCGGCACCTGGGTCAAGATTGGAGCCCTGTGCGGCCTCAAGGCCCAGAACAGCGATGTATGGTGGGTCGGCATGATCCGGCGCCTGCACACCGATCACCAGAACAAGGTACATGTGGGAATTGAAATTCTCGCCAAGAAACCCCTGTCGGTGTGGCTGCGTTCACTCGGCAAGGGCACGGAGCGAGTATCCAACTGGGAAACCAGTTCCGGTTCCTTCGCTTATGACTACCAGCCGGTCATCCTGTTGCCCGACACCCATAACTCCTACGTGAATGCCACCATGCTGATGGAATCCAAGGGTTACGTGCCAGGCTGCATCTATGAAGTGATGATGGGGGAAAAAAGCCGCAACATTGAACTCACCGGCCTGCTGGCGGAAGGCGAGGACTATGAGCAGGTGAGCTTCCGTTGGCTGGCGGGCTGACTGGTTCTTTCAAGATCATGCAAGCGCCTCAACCGGCAAAGCTTATTGACCGATAAGCGACTTCAACCACCACCAGTTCTTCGGCTCCGCCGGGGATGCGCAACATCACCACATCGTCTTCGCGCGCCTTGAGCAGCGCCCGCGCCAGCGGCGACACCCAGCTGATCAGGCCGCGCCCGGGATCGGCCTCATCCACCCCGACAATGCTGTAAGTGCGCTCGCTGCCGTCCTCCCCGCACACCGTCACCGTCGCGCCGAAAAACACCTGGTCGCAATCTCCCCGCTGCACCGGATTTATCACCTCGGCGTTGTCCAGCCGCTTGGAAAGGAAGCGGATGCGGCGGTCAATCTCGCGCAGACGTTTCTTGCCGTAAATGTAGTCGCCGTTTTCCGAGCGGTCGCCGTTGGAGGCAGCCCACGTGATGGTCTTCACCAGCGCCGGGCGTTCCACTTTCCACAATTGATCGAGCTCGTCCTTCAGGCGCTGATAGCCAAATGGCGTGATGTAGTTCTTCAGCCCGGCAGGAAGCTGCTGCGCCGGCTCCAGCTCTTCCTCGTCTTCAATTTCTTTGGTAAACACCTTGCTCATTAAAGGGTATCCATCAAAACTCAGTTAGGTTAGTAAGATGCCCTCTACACAAGTTCCCTCTCCCACACGTGGGAGAGGGGAGAAAATAAAGTGGGTTACAAGATTAGATCAAGTGCCCTTCAAAACGGAATGTCATCATCAAAGTTATCAAAACCGCCACCTTTGGCCGGAGCAGGCTTGCCGGCCTGGGACGCGCCGGCCGGCGCCGATGCGGCGGGCTTGTCCACCACTTCAAAGCTGCCGCCGCCGGATGATTTTCCGCCCAGCATCTGCATCTCGTTCACGATGATCTCGGTGGTGTAGCGATCCTTGCCTTCCTTGTCCTGCCACTTGCGCGTCTGTATCTTGCCCTCGACGTAAATCTGCGAGCCCTTCTTCAGGTACTCCCCGGCGATTTCCGCGAGGCGGCGGTAGAACACCAGGCTGTGCCATTCGGTCTTTTCCTGTTTCTCGCCGCTCTTGTCCTTCCAGTTTTCCGAAGTGGCCAGGGTGACATTGGTCACCGCCTCGCCGTTGGTCATGTAACGCGTTTCCGGATCCTTGCCCAGACGTCCCACCAGTATCACTTTATTCACCGACATTTCACGCCCCCTTTAAAAGTTGTTCCACCGCCGCTTCATCAAAAACCTGCATATCCACCTTGAGGCAGGCCATGCACTCTGCCGCCACCACCATGACTTCATGCACGCCGCGCACTTGCGCCAGCTGCCGCTGCAACGTGCCGGACCCGGCCTCGTCGAGTTCCGGCAGATGATACAGCCTGGTGCGCACCGCAGCAGACACCTGCATCGTGCTTGCCACCGCCAGCCAGAGCAGCAATAACACCAAGGCAAACACAAACACCGCATTGCCCCCGAAATATTGCATCAACAAACCGCCGACGGATGCGCCGACGAATGCGCCGAAAAACTGCATGCTGCTGTAAACCCCCATTGCCGTGCCTTTCGCAGCCAGCGGGGCGACCTTGCTGATCAGCGAAGGCAGCGATGCCTCCAGAATGTTGAACGCGGTGAAAACCATCGTCAGCGCCGCCGCCATACCCCATATGCTGTGTTGCATCAGCATCAGTGTCAATTGCCCCACCGCGGCAAGCGCAATCGCCCCCACGAACACCTGCTTCATCATAGCTTTTTTCTCGGCGACGAAAATGGGCGGCACCATCAATACGAAAGCCAGCAACAACACCGGCAGATAGACGTGCCAGTGCTGTGCGGCCTCCAACCCGTTGTTCTTCAGGACAGACGGCACCTGCATGAATACCGACATCAGAATCGCATGCAGCGTGAAGATGCCAAAATTGAGACCCAGCAGATCCATGTTGCGCAACACTTCGCCCAGATGCTTGCCGCTCGCCTCGGTATCGGAATGGAAGCGCGTGATGGCCGGGTTGGGGATCACGTATGCCACCACCAGCATGGCCAGCAAGGCCAGAACGCCGGTCATGGCGAAGATGCCCGGCACGCCTATCGCCTGATACAGCAGCGGCGACAGCACCAGTGAAATCGAGAAGGTGATGCCGATGGTGATGCCGATCAGCGCCATCGCCTTGGTGCGCTGCTCCTCGCGTGTCAGGTCGGCGACCAGCGCCATCACCGCCGCATTCAGCGCACCTGATCCCTGGATCACGCGCCCGATAATAATCCAATAGATGTCATGCGCGAAAGCCGCGATGAGACTGCCCAGGGCAAACAGCAGCAGGCTGATGTAGATCACCGGCTTGCGCCCGTAGCGGTCTGACATCAACCCGGCTGGAATCTGCAGGATGGCCTGCGTCAGGCCATAAGCGCCCAGCGCCACTCCGACCAGCATCTTGTTGTCGCCGCCGGGCAGATGTTCGGCATACAGCGCAAACACCGGCAGGATGATGAACAGGCCCAGCATGCGCAGGCCATAAATGCCGGCCAAGCCAATACTGGCTCGGCGCTCGGCGGGAGTCATGGAATCTTTGTCGGGTTGCATCGAAGGGCTGGGTAGGCTGAAAAACCCGCGTATTTTAGCAGGTCGGCCCCACTCAAGGAACCTTCTGTGTCGCGGGTTGGGAAAGCACAAAAATTCGCGTATATTGATAGGTTGTTCTCACTCGCACTTGGCCGTTCGTGCAAACCCTTCGACAGGCTCAGGGCGAACGGACTTAATACTGGAAAAGCATGGAACAGATACGGATACGCGGCGCACGCACGCATAACCTGAAGAACATCAACCTCGACCTGCCGCGCAACAAGCTGGTGGTGATCACCGGCTTGTCCGGCTCGGGCAAGTCTTCGCTCGCCTTTGACACGCTGTATGCCGAGGGGCAGCGGCGCTATGTCGAGTCGCTTTCCGCCTACGCGCGGCAGTTCTTGCAACTGATGGAAAAGCCGGATGTGGATTTGATCGAGGGCTTGTCGCCCGCTATCGCCATCGAGCAGAAAGCGGCCTCGCACAACCCGCGCTCCACCGTCGGCACCGTCACCGAAATCCACGATTACCTGCGCCTGCTGTTTGCGCGCGCGGGTGACCCCTACTGCCCGCAGCATGATCTGGTGTTGCAGGCGCAGTCAGTCGGCCAGATGGTCGATCACGTGCTGGCTCTGCCGGAAGGTACGCGCATCATGATTCTTTCGCCTTTGGTGGTCGAGCGCAAAGGCGAGCAACTGGATTTGTTCGACGAGTTGCGCGCCCAAGGCTTCGTGCGGCTGCGCATCAACGGCACGGTGTACGAGATGGACAAGCTGCCCGCGCTGCCGAAGAATAAAAAGCACACTGTCGAGATCGTGGTGGACAGATTAAAAGTCGGCGCGGAAGCCAAGCAGCGCCTGGCCGAATCGTTCGAGACCGCATTGCGACACGCCGATGGGCGTGCACTGGCAGTGGAAATGGATACGGGGAAGGAACATATGTTCTCCGCCAAATTCGCCTGCACGATCTGCAACTACTCGCTGCCCGAACTCGAACCGCGCCTGTTCTCCTTCAACAACCCGATGGGCGCCTGCCCCAAGTGCGACGGGCTGGGCAACATCAGCTTTTTCGATCCCAAGCGGATCGTGGCCTTCCCGCAACTCAGCCTGAGCTCCGGCGCAATCAAGAGCTGGGACCGGCGCAACCAGTTCTACTACCAGATGCTGGATAGCCTGGCCAAACACTACGATTTTGACCTGGAGCGCCCGTTCGAGAGCCTGCCGGAGAAAATCCAGCAGATCATTCTGTATGGCAGCGGCAGGGAAAGTATCTCCTTCCGTTATCTCAACGAGCGCGGCAAGCCCGCTGTGCGCGAGCACCCCTTCGAGGGCATCGTCAACAATCTGGAGCGGCGCTACCGCGAATCCGATTCGCCCACCGTGCGCGAGGAGCTGGCGAAATACCTCAACACCTGCCTCTGCCCGGAATGCAAGGGCACGCGCCTGCGCCTTGAGGCGCGCCACGTGCGCATTGCCGGCCAGACCATCTACGAACTCAGCGCCCTGCCGCTGAAGCAGGCGCTGGCCTTCTTCCGGCAAGTGAAACTGGCCGGTTACAAGCAGGCCATCGCGGAAAAGATCGTGCAGGAAATCGCCAGCCGCCTTGCCTTCCTCAACAACGTGGGGCTGGACTACCTGTCGCTGGAGCGCTCGGCGGAAACCCTCTCCGGCGGCGAATCGCAGCGCATCCGCCTGGCCTCGCAGATCGGCTCCGGCCTGACCGGCGTGATGTATGTGCTTGACGAGCCCTCCATCGGCCTGCACCAGCGCGACAATGATCGCCTGCTGGACACGCTGAAACGCCTGCGCGACATGGGCAACAGCGTCATCGTGGTGGAACATGACGAAGAGGCCATCCAGGCCGCCGACCATGTGGTGGACATGGGGCCGGGGGCAGGCGAGCACGGCGGCACGGTGGTGGCGGAGGGTACGCCCGAGGAAATTAAAAAGAACAAACAATCGCTCACCGGCGATTATCTTTCCGGGCGGCGCAGCATCCCCGCGCCGAAAAAATACCGCGCTCCCGATCCGGAACGCATGCTGCAAATCAAGGGCGCCTGCGGCAACAACCTGAAGGAAGTCACGCTGGATTTGCCGGTCGGGCTGCTGGTGTGCGTAACGGGGGTTTCCGGCTCCGGCAAATCCACGCTCATCAACGACACGCTGTATCACGCCGTGGCGCAACACCTCTACGGCAGCACTGCCGAACCCGCGCCGTACGCCGAAATCAGCGGGCTGGAATTTTTCGACAAGGTGATCAACGTGGACCAATCGCCCATCGGGCGCACGCCACGCTCCAACCCCGCCACCTACACCGGCCTGTTCACCCCGATCCGCGAGCTGTTTGCCGCGGTGCCGCAGTCGCGCGAACGCGGCTACGGGCCGGGGCGCTTCTCGTTCAACGTCAAGGGCGGCCGCTGCGAATCCTGCCAGGGCGACGGCATGATCAAGGTCGAGATGCACTTTTTGCCGGATGTGTATGTGCCGTGCGACGTGTGCCACAGCATGCGCTACAGCCGCGAGACGCTGGAGATTCAATACAAGGGCAGGAACATACACCAGATCCTGCAGATGACGGTGGAACAGGCGCGCGAATTTTTCGACCCCGTGCCGGTCATTGCGCGCAAGCTGCAAACCCTGCTCGATGTGGGCTTGGGCTATATCAAGCTGGGGCAAAGCGCCACCACGCTCTCCGGCGGCGAAGCGCAGCGCGTGAAACTCTCGCTGGAGCTTTCCAAGCGCGACACCGGGCGCACGCTGTACATCCTCGACGAGCCCACCACCGGCCTGCACTTCCACGACATCGCCCTGCTGCTGAAGGTCATCCACCAGTTGCGCGATCAGGGCAATACCGTGGTGGTGATCGAACACAACCTTGACGTGATCAAGACCGCCGACTGGATCATCGACCTCGGCCCCGAAGGCGGCGAGGGCGGCGGACGCATCATCGCACAAGGTGCCCCCAGAGATATTGCCGCCAATCCGGACAGCGCAACTGGTGAATATTTGAAGCAGGTGCTTACCAAGCAATAAGTCTTCCTTGCCATTCCCGCGAGAGGGGGGAATGGCGCAGCAGCACCCCATTCAATAATCCTTGTGCTATATTGCCCAGACCGTTTGACATTTCCGATAGGCTTCTAAACGGCAATTCGCAGGTTTTTCATTGCTTGTTTTACTTCAAGGAGAAAACGATCATGCGCACACTTAAATTACTGGCTGTATTGCTTGCTTTCGGCTGTTATGCTCCGCTTGTGCTCGCCGCCGATGCTTCAGTCACTATTTCCTCGCCAGCCGATGGCGCCAAACTGAGCCGGACGGCGCAAACGAATATCAACTATGAGGTAGTGCCAGGGCCGAAAGGCGACCATACACACGTTTACGTGGATGACAAGCAAGTGGATGTGTTGCACCAGTTAAAAGGCAGCTATGCGCTGGAATCGCTGGCACCGGGCAAGCACGAAATTTGTATCAAGGTAGTAAACAGGAACCATACGCCGATCGATGTGCAGAAATGCATCAAGGTCAGCGTGGAATAGCCGCATGATTGACCTGCAAGACCTGGGCTATGCCATAACACAGGTGGTGCATAATTTCGGCTCCGCAACTGTAGTGGGCGGTGCCGCATTCATGTTGTACATGGCGCCGCAGCCTGCTTCGCTGCAGCGCAAGTTTGCCTGGCTGGTTGGATTCGGGTGGGGCACGCAAGTGTTGAGCGGCATGGCTTTCGGGGCGATCAGCCACTATTACTACGGGGCATTCCCGGATATACATGGCATCGCCATCGCCGCGCTGATTGTTAAAATGCTGTGTGCCATGTCCGGACTGGCCATGGTTGCGTTGTATCTGCGCTATGCCGATGGCTGGGCTGACAGACAACGCCACGTTGTGTGGCGAATACTGTTTGCGCTGGGTGCAACAGCGCTGACTGCCGCCGCCTTTTTGCGCTGGTTCTCTTAAGGCGGTGTAGCTCCGACTGCCGTCTTCAGGTTCAAGGAGTCAGCCCAACGGTGATTATCGCTTCATACGTCCCGTTTTTGCCATAGCGGTTTGAGAAAGCATGCTTCGGCAGCGTTGTCTTGGCCGTTTTGACGACATCGTCCAATCCGGAATCGATCATGACAAATCTGTCATGCGCATCCGGGACATCCGGATTGTCATGCATGCGGGCAAATATGTGGATTTGGTAATCAGTCGCAAAAAAGGAATCGGGGTAATTCACGCTGACCTCGACATCTTTCCCCGGTGCCTTGTTCCCTGTATTTATCCTGATCTCGTACGGCAAACGTGGCCCTGTGGCATTGGCACCATAAATATCCTGAATTGGAGGTGATGCGGTGACTGATACCCTGACATTCTGAGTACTGTTAAAGGTGCCGGCAGGAAATATCACCCGCGCATACCCCTCAATATCCACTGCATCCCCAATTGGAGGTATTTTAGCGGTCGCGGTCTGCGCTTCAAGGCTGATTATGGTCACGATAACCGGTACATCTGCCTCGCCTGCCACCTCAACCGAAATATCATTCTGCTTTTTGAGTTTCACGGGTTTCGTAACCATCCTGAACTGTTTGCCAAGTTCATCAGGCGAAACGATGCGCTTCCCGTTTATATTGACGGCGCCCCCGCATACCCCTTTTTCACCGCACCTTCCGCTTTGTACCGAAACGATGAATTTTTGGCTGGCATCTGGAACGGAAAAGCTCTTGGCCACCCGCTGTGGTTTGCCGCTCTCGCTGGAAAAGAAT
>JAGWMH010000263.1 GCA_028871775.1 Betaproteobacteria bacterium | reverse complement strand
GGCAACATGACGGCGCAGATGCGCAACTTCCTCGACCAGACCGGCGGGCTGTGGATGAAAGGCGCGCTGATCGGCAAGGTCGGCAGCGTATTCACTTCCAGCGCCACCCAGCACGGCGGGCAGGAGAGCACTATCCTCTCGTTCCACACCACCCTGCTGCATCAGGGCATGGTGATCGTCGGCGTGCCCTATTCCTGCACCGACCAGATGCGCACCGACGAAATCACCGGCGGTTCGCCCTACGGCGCCAGCACCATCGCCGGCGGCGACGGCAAGCGCATGCCCTCGGCCAACGAGCTCGGCATCGCGCGCTTTCAGGGAAAGCATGTGGCGGAAATTGCAAAGCGCTTAACGGCACGCTGATTGTTTGCCGTCACCCATCGGTGTGGCACAAAACGATTTCGTATTTTTCTTACTGGGGCCGCTCTTATGGAGAGTAAAGACTATATCGCCTACTTCACCATGGAGATCGGGCTGATAGAGGCTATGCCCACTTATGCCGGCGGGCTGGGAATCCTGGCTGGCGATACGGTGCGCGCAGCGGCAGATCTGGAAATTCCGATGATCGTGGTGACACTGCTGCACCGCAAGGGTTACTTCCGTCAAAGGCTTGATGCCTCCGGTGCACAAACAGAAGAACCCGCTTCATGGCCGGTATCCGAGCTGCTGCTCGAAACGGATGCGCGCTGCGCGGTCGAGATCGAGGGCCGTACCGTTAACTTGCGGGCGCGGAAATATGAGGTCAAGGGCGTCAATGGCTATGTCGTGCCGGTTTATTTCCTGGATGCCGCACTGGCGGAAAATTCAGAGTGGGATCGTGCGTTGACGGATTATCTCTATGGCGGGGATGAACACTACCGGCTATGCCAGGAGATCATCCTGGGGATAGGCGGGGTAAGGATGCTTCGTGCCCTTGGCTATGGCGATGCCAAGCGCTACCACATGAATGAAGGCCATGCTGCCTTGCTTACCCTTGAGCTTGCCCATGAGCTTGCGCACCAGGCATGGGAATTGGCTTATGAGCCAGTCAATCCGGTGGTAAATCCGGAATTTGTCCATCTGATCAGGCATAAGTGTGTCTTTACCACCCACACCTCCGTACCGGCAGGACACGACAAATACCCTTTGGATATGGTGCATCGCGTCCTCACCGATTACCACGGTGCCTTTGACGAACTCGAAAAAGAATTCTGCCCGGATGGCGTGCTGAATTTGACCTCCCTCGCCGTGGACAACAGCCACTATATCAACGGGGTGGCAAAGCGGCACGGCGCGGTCACCCAACAGATGTTTGCCGAGTACAAAATCGACTCCATCACCAACGGCATACACATCGCCACATGGGCATCGAAACCCATGGCCGAAATTTTTGACCGTCACATTCCGGGTTGGCGTGAAGACAGCACTAGCCTGCGCTATGCACTTAAAATTCCCAAGAAGGAAATATGGCAAGCGCACCGGCAGTCCAAACAGAACCTTTTCGAACAGGTGAACAGGACCAGCTCTGTCGGCATGGATCCCGATGTATTCACCATCGGTTTCGCCCGGCGCGCTGCCGTTTATAAACGTGCCGACCTGTTGTTTCTGGACAGTGCAAGGCTTACGGGCATTGCCGCAAGATCGGGTTCATTTCAGATCATCTATGCCGGCAAGGCACATCCGCAAGACCAGGCAGGCAAAGACATCATCAGGCATCTCTATCAAATTAAGGATGCGCTGAAAGACAAAATCAAAATTGTATATCTCGAGGAATACGACATGGATTTGGCCAAGACGCTGATTGCAGGTGTGGATCTCTGGCTGAATACGCCGCAGCCTCCGCTTGAGGCATCCGGCACCAGCGGCATGAAAGCCGCCATCAACGGCGTGCCCTCGCTTAGTGTGCTGGATGGCTGGTGGGGCGAAGGATGCATTGAAGGGGTGACCGGTTGGGCCATCGGCCATGATGAGGGCAGCTTGGCAAGCCAGGATGATCGCGCAGAGGATGCACATTCCATTTACAACAAGCTTGAGATGATCATTCTTCCGATGTTTTATGATGAAACCGGACGCTATGCCGAGGTGATGCGCAGTGCCATCGCGCTCAATGGCTCTTTTTTCAACACCCAACGGATGTTGAGCCAATACGTCGCCAAAGCATATTTCAAATAGCCACTTTGTGATTGCTTTGGTGCAAAGCTGGCCGCTGGCCAGGAATTTAGTAAAGCGTCCGGATGCAATGCCAAAGTGTCCATGATTTATGCGGTCTATGCGGCGCCACAAATTAAGCTGCTACACCAGGCTTTACTTTGTTTAAAATGCGATCTCGTGTTGACGAGGATTTAACCATGACTTACGTTGTTACCGAAAACTGCATCAAATGCAAATACACCGATTGCGTCGAAGTCTGCCCGGTGGACTGCTTTCGCGAAGGGCCGAACTTCCTGGCGATCGACCCGGATGAATGCATAGACTGCACCCTGTGCGTGGCGGAATGCCCGGCCGAGGCAATCTTTGCCGAGGATGATCTGCCGCTGGATCAGCGCCGCTTCATTGCGCTGAATGCCGAACTGGCGAAGCAGTGGAAGCCCATCGTGGCAAAGAAAGATGCGCCCGCCGATGCGGATGCGTGGAATGGGAAGAAGGATAAGCTGGGCCTGCTGGAACGCTAGACCGCATTGAACATGGAACCAATCAAGGACAGCGGCACGCAGACGGCGTCCGCTGTTTTTTTTGATAGCGTCGCGCGCCACATTCTGGCGCAGCACAAAAACGAAATTCCCGACCTGCGCCGCGC
>JAGWMH010000262.1 GCA_028871775.1 Betaproteobacteria bacterium | reverse complement strand
CAGCGCTTCGCGCACCACACCGATGGTGCTGCCCCAGGCGATGATGCCCAGATCCGCCTTACCCGCGCCTTGCGCAGCATCCACTTCTGCCGGGGCGACATCGTTGACCACGGTCTTGAGCTTGCGGAAGCGCTTGTCCTGCATGGCCTCATGGTTGGCCGACGTGTAGCTGGGCAGGCCGCTCTCGCTGTGTTCGAGGCCGGTGGCGATGTGCATCCCGCCGGGTGTACCCGGATCGACCATCGGTGAAATGCCGTCTTCAGTCAGTTTGTAGCGCTGGTATTCGCCTTCGCCGTTCCAGCGTGTGCGCTCCACCAGTTTATAGTTGTCCGGGTTCGGACAGGGCACGCTCTGGGTCGAGAATGCCAAGGAGCCGTCGGAAAGCAGCAGCACGGGGCACTGGTATTTTTCTGCCAGGTTGAATGCCACCACGGTCAGGTCGATGCAGTCCTGGACGTTTTCCACCGACAGCACGATACGTCCGGCATCACCATGCGCGCCGTGTATCGCCAGGAACAGGTCGGACTGTTCATGCTTGGTCGGCAAACCGGTAGAGGGGCCACCGCGCTGAACGTCGACCACCACACAGGGCAGTTCGGCCATGAATGCCATGCCGAGCATTTCGCCCATCAGCGACAGGCCGGGGCCTGAGGTGGAGGTCATCGCCTTCTTGCCCGCATAGGAAGCGCCGAGAACCTGGGAGATGGAGGCGATCTCGTCCTCGGCCTGGATCAGGGTGCCGCCGCGTTTGGGCAGATGTTTGGCCACATAGATTGCGACTTCGGTCGCCGGTGTGATGGGATAGGCGGCAAAGAAATCCAGCCCTGCAATCAGGGCGCCGAGGCCGATGGCGTTGTTGCCCGACAGCACCACGACATCGCGTTTGGCCTTGGGTGTTCCGAGAGTCCACGGATCGGTTTTATCCAGTGCCGCCGCCAGTTCGCGGCCGCGCTCGAATGCGTCCAGGTTGCCCTGAACCACGGCTTCTCCGCGGCGTGCGAACTTGGTGGCAATGACTTCGCGCAAGGCTTCCACGGGGATGTTGAACAGGATAGACAGCGCTCCCAGCGCCACCATGTTCTTGGCGCGCGGGTTGTTCATTTCCTTTGCGGTATGGGACATGGGGATGGGATAGGCATACACGCCGGCCGGTATGTCGGGATCGAAGTCTCCCGGGCTGTCATAGACCAATGTCGTGCCCGGCTTCAGGCGCGCAACATTCATGTCAAAGGCTTCGCCGTTGAAGGCGCAAAAGACATCGAAGGTGTCCCCTTGGTTGTAGAGCCGCTCGGTGCCGGCGCGCACCTGATACATGGCATATCCGCCCTTGATCTCGGCGGGGAAGGTCTTGAAAGTGTAAACGTCGAGGCCGGCACGCGCGCAAGCCTGGGTAATGAAGTCACCGACGGAGATAACGCCTTCGCCGCCTTCACCGCCGATTCGGATGATCAGGTCGTTCTTGGTTATACCTTGCATCTGTTAGTCCTTTGTAACGATATTGGAAATTGGGGGGAGCACGTCATCCGCAGGTTCTTCTTGACGGTCACCAGAGTGGAGTGATTATACCGAAAAAAGTTGCCGCAGTCGTGCAAGTTTCGGAGGGCGGGGAGGGCGAGAGCCTTGCTAGACCACAGCCTTGGCAGGGTTAATGGATTTTTGAATAGTGATGTTATCGTTCCTCTGTGCCCAATATGAACTATATTCTTGGTGTGTTCAGATAATTATTTTTTACTTGCACGTAGTGCTCGGCTGAATATTTCAGATGGGCGATTTCTTCGAGCGTCAATGCGCGGATGGCTTTCACGGGGCGCCCCACATACAGCATCCCGCTCTCCAGCACCTTGCCCGGCGGAACCAGGCTGCCTGCGCCTATCATTACCCGGTCTGGAATAACGGCATCGTCCATGATGATCGAACCCATCCCGATCATGCACTCGTTTCCGATGGTGCAGCCATGGAGAATGACGGAGTGGCCGACAGTCACATAATCCCCGACCACCAGAGGCGACCCGTTGGGCTTGTCTGGAGTCTTGTGGGAGACATGCCCCATGGTGAGGTCCTGCACGTTGCTGCACTGCCCGATCACGATGTGATTTACATCGCCCCGCAGAACCGTGTTGCACCAGATTGAACTGTCATTGCCGATGCGCACGTTCCCGATGACTTGGGAAGAGGCATGCACATAAACGCGCGCTCCGAGAATCGGCATGATGTCGAGATAAGCAGCTAGAGGCATGAAGGCTCCACAGGTGAAAAGAATAAATTGGCGTATGGCTGGTGTTGCATTTTTAGCGCATCGGGCAACATTTTAACCTTTTCCAAAAACCCGGGCAGCCGCCAGAAGCTGGCCATCCTGACCTCGTGCGCCCAAAAAGGATATTCCGATCGGGCAACCATCTTTCTCTATCAACGGCATCGAGACTTGCGGCAATCCGGCGACGCTAGCGATGCAGGTATGCCGCATCGTGTTGATGCGCGATGCGCGTGCTTCGTCTATGGACCTGCCCTTCAAAGGCGCGACGCCGGGGGCTGTCGGAAAAACCGCTATGGTGCCGGGGGAAACGATGCTTTCTATCCGGCTGATCAACTGCTTTCTGACCAGCTTTTTCTCCTCCATCTCGTTTCGGGTGACGGAGGATATTTTTTCCAGCCTGCCGCGTATCTCCTCGCCGAATTTATCAAGGTTCTGAAAAATCCATATACCGTGGGCCTGATTCAACTCCCACCATTGCATAATTCTCAGCGCTTCAATCCAGGTTGAAAAATCAGGCCTGCCTAATTCAGTCTCAGCAATCTCAACAGAAAATTTGGATAATTTTTGAATGAATGCATC
>JAGWMH010000261.1 GCA_028871775.1 Betaproteobacteria bacterium | reverse complement strand
CGGGCCTGGTGTCATGCAGAATGGTTCAGATCAGACGCCATAGCAGACGGTATAGGCTGCTGCGTCATCAATTGCGGTTGTTGCTGTAGCAGAAGTAGCGGCGGCAGAGCCATTAGGAACGGCCATCATAGACCCAGTCGCAGTATTGCCATCATCCATCTGCGTGTCCAGTTGCTTGACGTACTTGCCGAGAATGCCAGAGGAACAAATAACGTAAGAACCACGAATTGCGTTACCCGAGGCGTCTTTGATAGGAGTCAGGTATGTAGCAACGCAGGACGCAGTAGGGGTACCCGCTGCGGTACAGGCTGTGCCGCTCTGCATGCCAATGAGGCCCCCTGCAGCATTGTTTGGACGGTAATCAGATGCGCCACTGGTCGGCCCAGGGGCTAGCCCTGCAAGCCGGACATGAATCCAGAATTGTTGAGTTTCATCAGTCGGCAAAGTCGAGGACCACACATCAGTCCCACTTGAACCGCCTATTACACCATTACCATTACCATTCTGGCAGGGTGCAACGCAAGTTGTGGTACCCAAATGTGTAACTGCACTTGAGTCATCCCCCGGCAAAGCCTTGTACTTGTCCTGATAGCCATAAATAAATATCGGGATATTTTTGAAATCGGTTGCGAGATTTTTCACCTTCGCGCTGTTGATGAGCTCCTGGCCCTTTAACACGCCGCCGAGCAGCAGGCCGATAATCACCAGCACGATGGCGATTTCGATTAAAGTAAAGCCGGATTGGTTGCGTTTCATGATTTCGATCTCCTAAATGAACATATAATTTCTAGCTGCAACCGAATTGTCAGCAATGATCATGCCAGTCACTAGTGTGTGGCTGTAACCCGCGCCAATAGGCGCATACGCTGTTTTGGCCAAGATGCGGGTGTTTGCCGGGTGACGGAATTCTGACGGAAAGTGACTGTATGGCGACAGCCCTGTTTAAAAAAGTGTTTCCTTCAGGCCACTGGCTGTTATTTGCCATGCTTGCCTCGTTGTCCTTCGCGCTCTGGCTGGAGGTGGGTAGCATCTGGTCGCGCCCTTTATTGATCATCCATTTCGGCCTGTTCCTGCTGTGGCAACCGTTATGGCGCGGCGAGCATGAATTGCGCCTCGGCGGCGTGGTGTTCATCGTGTGTATCGGCAGTGTGGTATTGCTGTGGCTCAACTGGTGGCTGCTGACATTCTGGGTGGGCGGGCTGTTTGCATTGGTAGGCGGGCGGGTGTTCGCCTACCGTGCCCGCTGGGCACGCGTCCTGTATCTGTCCGTGATGGCGTACCTGCTTGCGGCATTATTGTTATGGGTGGTACCGCACCTGTTTGGACTGTCGCATATTCTTGAGCTACAGGGAATTCACGAAACTGCCAGCAGCCTGATGAGCGTGGTTTTTCCGCTGCTGCTGACGGCCACGCTGTTCATGCCGGTGGAAAGCGAACAGTCTGAGACCGTGCAGGCGGTGGATTTCTTCTACAGCCTGCTGTTGTTTCTGCTGCTCACACAACTGGTGCTCGGCAGCCTGTCTTTCATGACATTGGGGCATGTGGATTATCTGGAGGCGCTGCTGCGCACCTTGTTTGTCATGGCGCTGGTGTTGCTCGCGCTGGGCTGGTTGTGGAACCCGCGCTTCGGCTTTACCGGCCTGCAGCCGGTATTCTCGCGCTATCTGCTGAACATCGGCACGCCGTTCGAGAGCTGGCTCAGGCAACTGGCCGAAACCGCCCAGCACGAGCAGAGCCCGGCGGCCTTCCTGGCGCAGGCCACTACCGACCTCGCCGCGCTGCCGTGGCTGTCCGGCGTAACCTGGCGGGCAGAGGAAGATTCCGGCCATCTGGGCGAATCCAGCCCGCACTACATCGAAGTCGAGGAACAGGGTTTGCGTTTGACGCTGTTCAGCAGGCAGGCCATCGCCCCCTCGGTGCTGTTGCATATCCATTTGCTGACCCAATTGCTGGGCTATTTTTATCAGGCGAAGCGGCGCGAACAGCGCCTGCGTGAAGTGACGCGCTTGCAGGCCATCTATGAAACCGGTGCGCGCCTGACGCATGATCTCAAGAACATGCTGCAATCGTTGCTTGGGTTGACGTCCATCGCGCAACACCGTGAAGAAGAGGTGTTTCCGCTGTTGCACCGGCAACTGCCGGTGCTGGTGCAGCGCATCGAGATGACCCTGTCCAAGCTCAAGGTTCCGCAACTGGAAAATGAATCCTCCCAGCTGCCCCTTGCCGCGTGGTGGGAGAACCTGCGCCAGCGCCATCAGCATGCAGCCATCATCTGGGTATGCAAGGGCGCGGCGACGGATGAAAAAATTCCTGCCGCCCTGTTCGATTGCGTGGCCGACAACCTGATCGACAACGCCCGCAACAAGCGTCTGCAACAGCCGGACGTTTGCATCCGCGTCACCCTGAGTGTGCAGCCATTTTCCCTGGATGTTTGCGATAGCGGCAATGCTATTCCCGCGCCGCTGGCGCACCAGTTGCTGCAAACCGTGGTCCCGTCCGAGAACGGGCTGGGGGTGGGGTTATATCAGGCCGCGCGCTGGGCGGGGCAGCTCGGCTACCAGTTGGTGCTGCGGGAGAATGTGGAGGGCGCGGTGTGCTTTGAGTTGTTGCAGAACCGATGAGCCGCGCCCCTGCCGAACCATATTGCGCACGTCATTGCGTGGAGGCGCAGCCGACGCGGCAATCCAGAGGTTTTAACGATGTGACTGGATTGCCACGGCCCTGCGGGCCTCGCAATGACAAGGCTTATGGGCTAAGGCTTATGGGCTGTTGTAGTTATAGAAATGGGTTATGTCAGTATGCTCAATCTGGTTAATGGATTATCCAGATTTATAC
>JAGWMH010000260.1 GCA_028871775.1 Betaproteobacteria bacterium | reverse complement strand
GAGCGAGGCAGCCAACACAGTATCGCCGATGAATTGGAGCTGGAATTGGTGGGAGGCTTGTACGGTGTCAGCATCGGGCGCATGTTCTACGGCGAATCCATGTTCAGCCGCAGTACCGACGCCTCCAAGGCCGCCCTCGCCCATCTCGCCGCGCAGCTGCGCCGCTGGAATTTCGGCATGATAGATTGCCAGATGAACACGCCGCACCTTGCCTCGCTTGGCGCACGCGAAATTCCGCGCGCGGAATTCATCCAACGCCTGCAAGAATTGATACACTACACAGACGTCACCTCCCCCTGGTGCTTCGACAAACATGAACTTATTGCATGACATCCCGCTGTCGGCGCTGCATCTCTACCTCACCGCCCCCTACCCGTGCAGCTACCTGCCGGAGCAGCAGGCGCGCTCGCAGGTCGCCACACCCAGCTTCCTGATTACCACGCCGGTATATTCGGATCTGGTGCGGCGCGGCTTTCGTCGCAGCGGGACATTCACCTACCGGCCGCGCTGCGATACCTGCCGCGCCTGCGTGCCGGTGCGCATCGAGGTGGCCACATTCGCTCCCAGCCGCGCGCAGCGCCGCGTCGCCAAACGCCACCAGGGCCTGGAGGCATCGCTGCATGCGCTGAAAGACAGCGAAGAACATTTTGCCCTGTACCAGCGCTACCAGATAGCACGCCACCGCGACGATGGCATGGAAAGCGACAGCCATGAGCAATACTGCAACTTTCTGCTGCACAGCCACGTGGATTCCATGCTGGTGGAGTTCCGCGAAAACGGTGTGCTGCGCATGGTGAGCATCATCGACATTCTCGAGGATGGACTGTCTTCGGTCTATACGTTTTATGAGCCGGATGTGGCGCAGGCCAGTTTTGGCACCTACAGCATCCTGTGGCAGGTCGAGCTATGCCGCAAACTGGAGCTGGATTATCTCTACCTTGGCTACTGGATCAAGGAGAGCGGCAAGATGGCTTACAAAGCCAACTTCCGCCCGCTGCAGGGGCTCATCCAGGGCGAGTGGCAAGCGCTGGCCTTGCCGGATGCACAAAGCAATGGCGACTAACCTGACAACCGCAATTCAAGCCACAGAGATGAAGCCACCAAAAGACGCCAGTCGAGTCGATGGTTATGTGGCTAACTGATTTTTTTCAGGGCTAACTTTACTCCCTTCCAATGTACCCTATTATCCGCCCCCTGCTTTTTTCCCTCGACCCGGAAACCGCCCATCACGTCACGCTGAATGCCCTGCAAGCCGCCCGCTGGCTTAGCCTGACGCCGCTGTTTGCCAGGCGCCCGGCGAACAATCCGCGCACGGTGATGGGGCTGGCTTTCCCCAACCCGGTCGGCCTGGCCGCCGGGCTGGACAAGAACGGCGCCTACATCGATGCGCTCGCCGCGCTGGGTTTCGGTTTCATTGAAATCGGCACCGTCACGCCGCGCCCGCAGCCCGGCAACCCCAGGCCGCGCCTGTTTCGCCTGCCGCAGGCCAGCGCCATCATCAATCGCATGGGATTCAATAACGACGGCGTAGATGCCCTCGTCGCCAACGTGCAGCGCGCCGCTTATTGCAGCATCCTCGGTATAAACATCGGCAAGAACGCCGATACACCGATTGAAAACGCGGCGGCTGATTACCTGATTTGCCTGCGCAAGGTGTATGCGCACGCCGGCTATGTCACCGTCAACATCTCCTCGCCCAACACCAAAAATCTGCGCCAGTTGCAGGACGAGGACGCGCTGAATAATCTGCTGGCGCAACTCAAGGCCGAACAGCAGAAGCTCGCCGACACGCATGGCAAATACGTGCCCATCGCCCTGAAAATCGCGCCGGATATGGAAGGCGAGCAGATCGCGCAAATCGCGCGCCTGCTGATGCAGCACCGCATCGACGGCGTGATCGCCACCAACACCACGCTGTCGCGCGAGGGCGTGGAAAACCTGAAGCATGGTACGGAAACCGGCGGCCTGAGCGGAGCGCCGGTGCGCGAAAAATCCAACGCCGTGATCCGCGCCCTGCATCAACATTTGCAGGGTGCGCTGCCCATCATCGGCGTGGGCGGTATCCTGAGCGGCGCGGATGCCGCTGAAAAAATCAGCGCCGGCGCAGCGCTGGTGCAGCTATACAGCGGCCTGATTTACTGCGGTCCGGCACTGGTCAACGAATGCTGTGCCGCCATCCGCACCTTGCAATGCAGACTGGAGTGAGCCACGCGAACCACCAGCAACACCTTGACCACAACATCTGTCACAAAATTTTAACTGTCAACGCTAAATAGAAATGTCCCCTCGCCTGCAAAGTAGAAATGTCCCCTTTTCCCTTCGTCATCGGTTTTATTGGATAACGGTTTTGCTATCGGTGGCGGACTTGCCGACGTGCATTTTCCTCCAAGGGTGACTGGCTGCTGGCTTATGTCCCTTGATGTCTGCTGTACAACGTTTTGCGATCGCTTTTTCTACCCGCGCATTGATGGATTTACCATCCGCTTCTGCTGTTTTTCTTTGTGCTTTTGTGAGTATCGTATAGGTGCATTTTCGATTTTTCCAGCGCAGCACCCGCGTCCCGTCAAAGTGATCGTGCAGGGTTACCTTTGCACCACGCATGGCCAATCCGGTCCCGTTGATTTTTACTTGTATCAAATCGCATTCATGCTGGAACGAGAGGTTCTTTGACAGCGTTTTTGCGGTCCGTACTGACAGGATATTCTTGAGTTCCTCTGCGCTACCCGGATAGGCGATGTGCGCATCAACCGCATCCTTCGGTATCACCGCAAAGCGCCGGTTGAAACGGGCAACAAAGCTGGGCAGCCAATTGTTTGCGCGGGCGATGTCGGATATTCCAGC
>JAGWMH010000259.1 GCA_028871775.1 Betaproteobacteria bacterium | reverse complement strand
CACGTGTGGCGGTCGCGCGCGGACCGTTATTCAGAGCTGCGGAGCGCCAAGGGCGCAGAACGAACAGCCGGAAAGATTGAAATGTCTTACATCGGGGGGTAAACCAAATGGAAGCTGACCATCCCTTTCTGTCCAGCCTTGAATCACTGGGCGACTACGACCCCGATTCTATGCCGGTGGAACAGGCACACCGGCTCATTCAACAATCCCTGACTGTCATTACGGAGCAGGAGTCAGTCGATCTGCGCAGCGCATTGCAGCGCACGCTGGCGTCGGATGTTTTGTCCCCCATGAACGTGCCGCCACACAACTACTCGGCGATGGATGGTTATGCCGCGCGCTTTGACGACTTGGCGAATGCCCCATGCAAACTCAAAATCATAGGCAGCGCCTATGCCGGGCATGCCTTTGAGGGGCGCGTATCGGCAGGCAAGTGCGTGCACATCATGACCGGAGCGCTCATTCCCGATGGCTGCGACAGCGTGGTAATGCAGGAGCACGTCAGGATTGATGGGAGCTGGGTTGAAATAGGTGCAGGCCATCACCGGGGCGAGAATATCCGCCTGGCCGGGGAAGACATTGCGCAGGGCGCAACGGTGCTGACTCGCGGGCAGATGATTCGTCCCGCCGAGATGGGATTGCTTGCCTCCTTGGGACTCAGCGAGGTGGTGGTATACCGGAAATTGAAAGTCGCGCTGTTTTCGACCGGCGATGAATTGCAGCAACCCGGCTCATCATTGGCTGCGGGCCAGATTTACGACAGCAATCGCTATTCCCTGTTTGGCATGCTGGGCGAACTGGGCGTGGAAATTATCGACATGGGCAACATCCGCGATGACGTGGCCAGCCTCAAAGCGGCCTTGCTGGAGGCGGCCAGCAAGGCTGATGTCCTCATCACCAGCGGCGGGGTTTCAGTGGGAGAAGCCGATTACGTCAAGCAGCTGCTGGCGGAAATCGGCGAGGTCGTGTTCTGGAAAATCGCCATGAAGCCGGGCAGGCCGCTTGCCTATGGCAAGATCGGAATCTGTCACTTCTTCGGGTTGCCGGGTAACCCCGTCGCGGTCATGGTTACCTTCCAGCAACTCGTGCGTGACGCGCTGCGGTTGCTGATGGGACAACAGCCCAAACCAATCATCACGTTCCAGGCAGTCAGCGCCGACCCGATCCGGAAAATCCCCGGGCGCATGGAGTTTCAGCGCGGCATCCTCAGCCAGGATGAAAACGGCAGATGGATAGTGCACACCACAGGCGGGCAAGGCTCCGGCATTCTCAGTTCGATGAGCAAGGCCAACTGTTTTATTGTGCTGCCTGAATCTCAAGGAAACATTGAAGCGGGTTATACTGTGCAAGTGCAGCCATTTTAGCCATTTCAGGTGCAGGTTGAACTGAACTCGATTTGATCTGACATTCAGGATTCTGCGTCGATAAGAGGATAACGAAAATGAATAAGTTGCTAAAACAGGCATTGTTAATTTGTGTGTGCCTGTTTGCGTTGACCGGCCAGGCAATGGCCATTTCGCCAGCCATCCAGATCGAGCCAGTAGCCGGTTCTCTATTGGATGCGGAGCGTGCCTATGCCGAGGGCAATTTTGAAAAAGCAGCAAAGATATACAGGTCCTTGGCAGAACAAGGTGATGCTGAAGCACAACTTATACTCGGGTCCATGTATGACATCGGGCTGGGTGGTCCTCAGAATTACATCGAAGCAGTAAAGTGGTATCGCATGGCAGCGGAACAGGGTAATGCCAGGGCCCAATCAAAACTTGGGTCTATGTATGACATCGGGCTGGGTGTTTCCCAGGATTACATTGAAGCAATAAAGTGGTGGCGCATGGCAGCGGAACAGGGTGATGATGTTGCGCAACTCAGCCTTGGGAGGGTCTATGACCACGGAAGAGGTGTTCCCAAAGATTTCAAGGAGGCGGTGGAGTGGTATCGCCTGGCAGCGGAACAGGGTAATGTCTTTGCACAAGAAAAGCTTGCGTGGAAATACATCCTGGGAGAGGGCGTTGCTCAAGATGATGTATTGGCGCACATGTGGCTTAGTATTGCGATTAGCAATGATTCTACTCCGGGGCGAAAAGCTGCCAACCACCAACGTATTCAACAACGTGATGCCCTTGCAAGGCGCATGACTGCCGAGCAAATTGCCAAAGCGCGGGAATTCGCCAGAAAATGCACGGCCAATAAATTCAAGGGATGCTAAGACTGCGGCAGAACCAGCTTCGTGTGTTATGCCGTATTGGTAAACCGGCACCAGCACAGCTCGCAATAACTACCGTAATTCTGGCCGGCGGCCTGGGCACACGCATCGGCGGCGCTAAGGCTCTGCAACCCTTGCATGGCCGAACATTGATCGACTGGGTGCTGGATGCTGTCAGCGGACAGAGTGGTGAAGTGTTGATCAATGCGAATGAAGAGCACGATGCTTATGTACGCTTTGGCCGGCGCATTATTGCCGATCAGACATCCGATTGGGCAGGGCCGCTGGCCGGTTTGCAGTCTGCCATGCGTCATACGCGCCATGATTGGGTGGCGAGCGTTCCATGCGACACCCCGTTTCTGCCGGATGATTTGATGGTCCGGCTGTTTGCCGCCGTCGGGGCGAATGCCGCTGAAGCCGCAGTTGCCGTCGTGAAAGGAAGGCGGCAGCCCACCATCGCCCTGTATCACAAGAGCGTATTGCCCGGCCTGGATGCCTACCTGGCCTCGGGCGGGCGCAGGGTGAGAGACTGGCAGGACACGTTGCAGCTGAGCGAAGTAGTCTTCGACAATGCCATTGCGTTCACCAACATCAATTCGCCGGACGATTTAACGCTGGCCAACCGGATTGCTGCGAACGGTTTCGCCAGAATGGGCGGCACGAC
>JAGWMH010000013.1 GCA_028871775.1 Betaproteobacteria bacterium | reverse complement strand
CGTAGTTTGCCAGCCTGCACAACCAATTGGCAACGTCTTCCAGATGCCCGGCGCCCGAAATGCGCAGCATGGCCAGACGTGCAACGGGAGAATGATGGCTACAAGGAAACGGGTGCAAGTGCACACGGCAAAGTGAACTTGAGCCTATAACGAGACGTTAATAGTTAACTTCATGGTCCAGTTGTTGGATTCTCCTGTCCAACCATGGCCAGCGCCGATGTTGATATCATGCCCTAAAATTTCGGTATCTGATGACAGATAAGTTTCCTGGCTTATGCTGTGCATCTTATTAATGTCTCCAAAGTCAGCATAGTGCTCAATGTTAAGCCATGTTTTTTCTGCTGCCCTACGGCTGACTCTGAATGCGGGAGTAAAACCAGGTGTATGGAAGTTACCAGACAATGCAAAACTTGAAATTGGATTTACCGTCAAATTCCAATCCGCAGATTTGTGTCCGATGATAGGGCGAATTTCAAAGTTCCAGCGTTGCTCAGTAGTGCGTATTGAAGTGGCGCCCAGTTCACCATTAAGGCCCCAATAAAATCCGAGTTCCCGGTTGTCGCCGATATATTTCAATCGCAGTTTTGCACCTTCAGCATACCAACTACCACTGGCATCCCGGATGGCAGGAAGATAAAACCCACCTTCCATGTTGTTACTGAAGCCATAGGCGAATTCTGGCGTCATTCTAAAATTATGGTGTGCCGGAATCTCTCCGCTGTAAGCCGGAGTTTTGATACCGGAGCCAACATAGTTCATGTGAACATCAACATTAAGCTCGCCCATTTTGTTGATGGCCTCATCGTAAACTTGAATTTCATCGGCGGATGCAGCCATTACTTTGGTGCTTGCAGCCATTGCCAATGCAAACAGACTTAGTCTAAATTTATGCACCTCATGTCTTCTTCCGAATTTTCTATAGACTGGATGGCAGTTATAGCACTGGAGGATGCAGGCACACTGCCAGATGCCGCCAAACTCAGGTTTGCAGTATCGCCAGTATCTCGCGTATCTCGCGGCGGAGTGCGGACGGGTCGGCGGACAGCGGCAGCAACTGCGGCGGTGCGGTTTCTTCCCGTTGCACAGCAAGATGATCCAGGCGGCTGCGCGCGCCGCTGATGGTGAAACCGTCTTCGTACAGCAACTGGCGAATATGGCGGATGAGCAGCACTTCGTGGTGCTGATAGTAGCGCCGGTTGCCGCGCCGCTTGACCGGTTTAAGCTGGGTAAATTCCTGCTCCCAATAGCGCAGCACGTGCGCCTTCACCCCGCACAACTCGCTCACTTCGCCGATGGTGAAGTAACGCTTGGCCGGGATGGCGGGCAATTCGGAATTAGGCGTGTGGTTTTCCATGATAGCTCTTCTCTACCATGCTCTTGAGTTTCTGGCTGGGATGAAAGGTCACCACGCGCCGCGCGGTGATGGGAATTTCCTCGCCGGTCTTGGGGTTGCGCCCCGGGCGCTGCGGCTTGTCGCGCAACTGGAAATTGCCGAAACCCGATAATTTGACGCTTTCACCGCGTTCAAGCTGGGCGCGGATCTCCTCGAAGAACGCTTCCACCATATCCTTGGCTTCACGCTTGTTCAAGCCCACTTTTTCAAACAACAAATCCGCGAGTTCTGCTTTGGTCAATGTCATGTTCGCCCCTTACATACGCAATTGCGCTCCCTGCTGCTGTAGCACGTCGAGCAGGCGCGCAATACTTTGGTCAATTTCCACCTCGGTTAAAGTTTTTTGAGTATCTTGCAATAACACACGGAAAGCAAGGCTTTTTTTGCCCTGCTCCACACCCTTGCCGCGATACAGGTCGAACAGCGCAAGCTCAACCACGTTCGGCGCGTTTTCAGATTGCATGGCATCCAGCAAAGATTGTGCTGCCACGCTTTCGTCCACCACCACGGCAAGGTCGCGGCGCACCGGCGGGAATTTGGAAATCTCGCCCGCATGCGGGACAGCGGCTTGCGTCAGCGCAGCCAGGTTAACCTCGAACCACACTGTCGCCTGTGGAATATCATATTGCTGCAACCACTGGGGATGCAGTTCGCCTATCCAGCCGACAATCTGTCCATCCAAATGAATTTGCGCCGACCGCCCCGGATGTGAAGCCGGGTGCGTCGCCGCCACAAAATTTAATGCAGCAGGCGCAAACAGCGCTTCCACGTCTGCTTTCACGTCATAAAAATCCACGTTACGCGCAGCTGCTCCCCATTGCTCCGGCAATGCCGTGCCATAACACACCCCGGCTACACGTTCATGCTGCAAATAACTGCCCGCCGCGGCGGCAAAACAACCTCCCATCTCGAACAGGCGCACACGCGGCTGTTTGCGCGCAAGGTTGGTTCGCAAGGCGGCAAGCAACCCGCCCAGCAAACTGCTGCGCATCACGCTCATCTGGCTGGCAATGGGGTTCTTCAATACGATGGGTGCGGCGTTGCCGCACAAGTCGCGCTCCCATTCGGCCTCCACGAAGGCGTAGTTGATGGTTTCCTGATAATCGCGCAGTACCAGTGCCTGGCGCAGCTCCGCCACAGAACGCTGCGCCTCGGCCTGCGGCAGTATGGCCATCGCCGCTTGCGGCTGCACAGGCCGTATCCGCTCGTAACCATGAACGCGCGCAATTTCCTCGATCAGGTCTTCTTCGATGGCGATGTCAAAGCGGTAGCTCGGCGCTGTCACGCTGAATTCACCGCCCTTTAGCTCGGCCACCATACCCAGGCGCGACAGTACCTGCACGATCTCTTCCGCTTCCAGCGGCATGCCCAGTACGCGCTGTACCCGTGCCACGCGCAGCCTCACCGAATTGCGCTCGGGCAAGCTGCCCAATACCTCCGTCACCGCTCCGGCTTGTCCGCCGCAGATGTCGAGGATCAATTGTGTGGCACGGTCCAGCGCCGTTTGCGTGGCAGCAAAATCCACGCCGCGCTCAAAACGATAGGAAGAATCGGAACTGAAACCCAAGCGGCGCGATTTGCCCACTATCACGTTGGGCGCGAAGAACGCGCTTTCCAGAAAAATGCCGGTGGTCGCGTCGTCCACCGCACTGGCAGACCCGCCCATCACTCCGGCCAAAGCGACAGGCTGTTTGCTGTCGGCGATCACCAGCATGTCGTCCTGCAAGGCCACGGTCTGCTCATTCAGCAGTTTCAAACTTTCACCGGCGCGCGCAAAACGCACTTCGATGTCGCCATCCAGTTTATCCAGGTCAAAAGCGTGCAGCGGCTGCCCCAGTTCGAGCAACACGTAGTTGGTCACATCCACCAGCGCACTGATGCTGCGCAGGCCGCAGCGTTCGAGGCGTTGCACCATCCATGCAGGTGTCGCTGCCCTGGCGTTCACTCCGGCGATCACACGCCCGGCATATCGCGGGCAGGCGGCAGGCGCCGCCACCTTGACCTTGGAAACAAGGTTGCTACTTTGATTAAAAGCCACTTTGGGCAAGGCTTGCAGCGTTGTTCCAGTCAAGGCGGAGACTTCGCGCGCGATGCCATACAGCGACAGACAGTCGCTGCGGTTCGGCGTCAGCTTGAGTGTAATCCGATGATCGTCCAGATCAAGGTGCTCACGTATACTCTGCCCGACCACTGCATCGGCGGCCAGTTCCATGAGGCCTGTCCTGAGCTCAGTCGAAGCCTGTCCGAAGCCCTGCCGAAGGGGGCCACTGCTCTCTTCCGCGAGCCCCAACTCCTTCGTCGAGCACATCATGCCGAAGGACGCGATACCGCGCACCTTGGCCTGTTTGATTTCGATGCCGGGCAGCTTGGCACCTGCCAGCGCGCACGGCGCTTTCATGCCAACCATCACATTTTGCGCTCCACACACGATGCTCAGCGGTTCGCCCTGCCCCACGTCCACCGTCAACACGCTCAGCCGATCGGCGTCGGGATGCTTGTCCTTGGTCAGCACCTGCGCCACCACGACTTTGTCGAACGGCGGCGCAACCGCAGACATCTCCTCCACTTCCAGGCCGGCCATGGTCAGCAGATGGGCAAGCTCCTCGCTGGAGATCGATGGATTTACGAATTTGCGTAACCAGGATTCAGAAAATTGCATGTTCAGTTCAAGCGAATTGTTTCAGGAATTGCAGGTCATTTTAGTTACGGCATAACGCGGCTTTGCCGCATGAGCCTCCACTGAAATGATCCTCAATAAGCCGCTCATCATGCAAATTGCTTAAGGAATTGAAGATCATTTTCGAAGAACAATCTGAGGTCGTTCACGCCGTAGCGCAGCATGGCCAGACGCTCCACGCCCACGCCGAAAGCGAAGCCGATGTATTTTTCGCTGTCGATGCCGACATGTTTGAGTACGTTCGGATGCACCATGCCGCAGCCGCCGATCTCCAGCCAGCCGCCGTTCCAGCTCATATCCATTTCAGCCGACGGTTCGGTGAACGGGAAGAACGAGGGGCGGAAGCGCACTTGCATGTCTTCGGTCTCAAAGTAGTTTTTGAGGAAATCGGCGATCACCCCTTTGAGATCGGCGAAGCTCACTCGCTCGCCTATCCACAGCCCCTCCACCTGATGGAACATCGGTGAATGGGTGGCATCGGAATCGACGCGATAAACACGCCCCGGTGCGATGATGCGGATATCTGGCATGGTCTCCAGATGCTTGTATTTCTCCCGATGTGCTTGCATGTAGCGGATCTGGATCGGCGAGGTGTGTGTGCGCAGCACGTGCTGCTCATCGATATAGAAAGTGTCGTGCATGGCCCGCGCCGGATGGTCTTCCGGGATATTCAACGCGGTGAAGTTATAGAAATCGCTTTCGATCTCCGGGCCTTCCGCCACGGCGTAACCGATAGAGTGAAACAGGGTCTCGATGCGCTCCAGCGTGCGCGTCACTGGGTGCAATCCACCCACGCCCAAACCTCGACCGGGAAGTGTCACGTCCAGCGCTTCCGCCGCCAGCCTGGCTTGCAGGGCTTGTTGCTGGATGGCATCGCGCCGCGTTTGCAGCGCCGCCTCGATCTGTTGCTTGACCTGGTTGATGCGCGCCCCGGCTGCCGGGCGTTCCTCGGCAGAGAGCTTGCCCAAGCCCTTCAACAGGCCGGTCAGGCTGCCCTCCTTGCCGAGATAACGCGCCTTGACCTGCTCCAGCTCCGCCGCCTGATCAATCGCGGCAAACTGCTTCAGCGCTTCGTCAAGAATTTGTTGTAGTTCCTGCATCACTATCACTCTCCTCCCCTGACAAGGGGAGGTTGGGAGGGGTTTAAATGAAAAAGGAGGCGTAAACGCCTCCCTGTTCGGTTCAGCTTATATTTAAACGCCGAGGCTGGCTTTGGCCTGTCCGACAATCTGCGCAAACGCAGTCTTGTCAAACACCGCCAGATCCGCCAGCACCTTGCGGTCTATGTCAATCGCTGCTTTCTTCAGACCGTTCATGAATACGCTGTAGCTCAGGCCCTGCTCACGCGCGGCAGCATTGATACGCGCAATCCACAAGGTGCGGAATTGGCGCTTGCGTTGACGGCGGTCACGGTAGGCATATTGCCCTGCCTTCATCACCGCTTCCTTGGCGATGCGATAGACATTTTTGCGGCGGCCGCGGTAACCCTTGGCCTGATCCAGAACTTTTTTATGGCGCGCGCGCGCCGTTACACCACGTTTAACTCTTGGCATGTTCTACTCCTTATGCGTAAGGCATCATGGCGCGCACGGACGCCGTGTTGGTTGCGTGAACTTCAGTGGTGCCGCGCAACTGACGTTTGCTCTTGGTGGTCTTCTTGGTGAGAATGTGGCGCTTGAACGCCTGCGAGCGCTTGACGCTGCCGCCGGCACGCACCTTGAAACGCTTGGCGGCGCCGCTCTTGGTTTTCATTTTAGGCATGACAACTCCTTTATTTGATGACGCCGGGAGGTTCCTGACAGGAACACTTGAAAACCCGGAACCACTTGTCTGGGACTGTAACCCCTGTCGGGTTACGCGATAAACCTGCTAACCCAACCTACGGTTTTTTTGCTACCAAGCTGCATCGGCCAGTCCCTTAACCGGCGCAGCGTTAAACCTGCTGAATCTATTTCTTCTTCGACGGCTTATTTCTTTTTGGGCCCAAGCACCATCACCATCTGCCGGCCTTCCATCTTGGGAAACTGCTCCACGATGCCGTGCTCTTCAAGATCGGCCTTGATCCGCTCCAGCAAACGCATACCGAGACCCTGATGCGCAATCTCGCGGCCACGGAAACGCAAGGTAATCTTGGTCTTGTCGCCTTCACCCAGAAAGCGGATCAGGTTGCGCAACTTGATGTTGTAATCGCCCTCATCCGTACCGGGCCGGAACTTGACTTCCTTGATCTGGATCTGCTTTTGTTTAAGCTTGGCCTCGTGCTGCTTCTTGCTCTCGGCATACTTGAACTTGCCATAATCCATGATGCGGCACACCGGCGGCTCCGCCATGGGTGCGATTTCCACCAGATCCAATTCAGCTTCCTCGGCCAGTCGTATCGCTTCCGCGACTGCCACAATACCGAGTGGCTCCCCTTCCACGCCAACCAGCCGCACCCGAGGTGCCGTTATCTGCTCGTTGAGGCGTTGTGCTTTTTCCTGAGCTATTGTAGTTTCTCCATAAAAAATTAAACCGCGCTGCCCGTTTGCAGTTCCGATTGCAGGTGTTGCAATAACGCCTGCACCGGCATCTGCCCAAGGTCCTCACCTTTACGGTTCCGCACGGCAACCAGGCCCGCAGCCATTTCCTTGTCGCCCACGATCAGCTGATAAGGCAATTTCTGCAAGCTATGTTCGCGTATTTTATAGGTAATTTTCTCATTGCGCAAATCCAGTTGTACGCGGAACCCGGCGCTGCGCAAAGTTTCCGCAACCTGAGTCGCATAAGCATCCTGCGCCTGCGAGATATTTATCACTACCATCTGCACCGGCGACAGCCATAGCGGAAAAGCGCCGGCATGGTGTTCGATGAGTATACCGATGAAACGCTCCAGCGAGCCGAGGATGGCACGGTGCAGCATTACCGGCGCCTTGCGCGTATTGTCCTCGTCCACATATTCCGCACCCAGGCGCACCGGCAGGTTGAAATCCAGCTGGATGGTGCCGCATTGCCATACCCGCCCCAGCGTATCCTTCAGCGAAAATTCTATCTTCGGGCCGTAGAACGCTCCCTCTCCCGGCTGCAATTCATATTCCAGATTATTCTGCTTGAGTGCGGCAGCCAGCGCAGCCTCCGACTTATCCCAGGTCTCGTCGGAGCCGATGCGCTTCTCCGGGCGGGTGGACAGCTTCACCAGCACATCGTTGAAGCCAAAATCTGCATAAATCTTTTGCAGCATCACGATGAAGTCCGCCACTTCGCTTTCGATCTGGCGTTCGGTGCAAAAAATATGCGCATCATCCTGGGTGAAGCCGCGCACGCGCATCAACCCGTGCAGCGAGCCGGACGGCTCGTTGCGGTGGCAGGAGCCAAACTCGGCCAAGCGCATCGGTAGGTCGCGATAGCTGTGCAGGCCATGGTTGAATATCTGCACGTGGCCGGGGCAGTTCATCGGCTTCACCGCAAAATCGCGCGCCTCGGAATGCGTGGAAAACATGCAGTCGCGGTAGTTTTCCCAGTGCCCGGACTTCTCCCACAGCGTGCGGTCCATCATGGTCGGGGTGCGTACTTCCTGATAACCATGCTCGCGGAACTTGACGCGCATGTACTGCTCGACTTCCTGCCAGATGGTCCAGCCATTCGGGTGCCAGAACACCATGCCCGGCGCCTCGTCCTGCATATGGAACAGGTCAAGCTGCTTCGCCAGCTTGCGGTGGTCGCGCTTCTCCGCCTCTTCCAGGCGGTGCAGGTAGGCATCGAGGTCTTCCTTCTTCGCCCAGGCCGTGCCATAGATGCGCTGCAGCATTTCGTTGCGGTGATCGCCGCGCCAGTAGGCCCCCGCCACACTCATCAGCTTGAACACCTTGAGCTTGCCGGTGGAAGGTACATGCGGGCCGCGGCACAGGTCGGTGAATTCACCCTCGCTGTACAGCGACACCTCCTGGTCCGCCGGGATCGAAGCAATGATCTCCGCCTTGTAGTGCTCACCGATGCGCTTGAAATAAGCCACGGCCTCGTCGCGCGGCAACACGCGGCGCGCCACCGGCAGATCCAGTTTCACCAACTCGGCCATGCGCTTCTCGATGGCTGCCAGGTCCTCCGGTGTGAAAGGCCGCGCATAGGAGAAATCATAGTAGAACCCGTTTTCAATCACCGGCCCGATGGTTACCTGCGCTTCGGGGAACAACTCCTTGACTGCGTAGGCCAGCAGATGCGCCGTAGAGTGGCGGATAATCTCCAGCCCGTCCGCGTCTTTGTCGGTGATGATGGATAAGGCCGTGTCGGCAGAGATCAGGTGCGAGGTGTCAACCAGTTGACCGTTCACCTTGCCGGCAAGCGCCGCGCGCGCCAAACCGGCACCGATGCTTTGCGCAACTTCGGCGACGGTGACGGGTTGCGCGTAGCTGCGCTGCGAACCATCTGGCAGGGTGATAACTGGCATATCTATTTCTCTTCAATAACAAACTGCGGAAAAAAAAGTGCGGCAACGCCGCACTCCAATACATAGTCAGGGTAACAATTCATCCCCCTAAGCAGCCACAGTATATCCTGCTACCTATGGTCAAAACAACCATTGCCACAGTGATTAACTTAAGGAACTGCGGATTAAAAAAATTCCGGACAAGAAAAAGGGTTAGGACATCAACCTAACCCTTCTGAACCTTGAATCTTAATCTGGTAGGTGCTGACGGGATCGAACCGCCGACATTCGCCTTGTAAGGGCGACGCTCTACCAGCTGAGCTAAGCACCCGAAAGAATATTAATTCACTGCGTCTTTCAGGCCTTTGCCGGCGCGGAATTTTGGAACCTTCGCTGCCTTGATCTTGATCGTCGCGCCAGTGCGTGGATTGCGGCCATTGCGGGCAGCGCGTTTGCCCACATAAAATGTACCAAAACCAACCAAGGTAACCAGATCGCCTTTTTTCAATGCTTTCTTGACGGTATCAACGGTCGCATCCAGCGCACGGCCGGCAGCGGCCTTGGAAATATCAGCAGATTTTGCGATTGCATCAATCAGTTCAGATTTATTCATATAAGCATCCCCTTTAGGCAAGTGTTTGGTTTAGTTTGACAGGAAAACCCTGCAATGGCTTTATATCAAGGGTTTTTGGCTTGGTCAAGCGATTCAAAAACTTTATTTTCTTTTTCGTTATTTTTTTGATGGTTTTGTTACAAACCCATGCACACCGCATCAATGCTTGATTACAGCAGTACCGTGATTTCCGTCCGCAACCGGAATGGGATTGACCGTCGGCGCAACTTCTGGTAATGGCTCCGGCTTGCGCTCCAGAGCCATTTCCAGCACCTGGTCTATCCACTTGACCGGATGAATCTCCAGCTTGTTCTTGACGCTATCCGGAATCTCCACGAGATCCTTGGTGTTTTCTTCCGGAATCAGGGCGACCTTGATACCGCCGCGTTGCGCTGCCAGCAGCTTTTCCTTCAGCCCGCCGATCGGCAACACTTCGCCGCGCAGCGTGATTTCCCCCGTCATCGCCACATCCGCGCGCACCGGGATGCCGGTCAGCGCGGACACCATCGCCGTGCAAATACCGACGCCCGCACTCGGCCCGTCCTTGGGTGTGGCGCCCTCCGGCAGGTGGATATGCAAATCATTTTTCTGGTAGAAATCCTCGGCGATGCCCAGCCCGCGCGCGCGGCTGCGCACCACGCTGAGCGCGGCCTGGATCGACTCCTGCATCACCTCGCCCAACTTGCCGGTGGTGGTAGTCTTGCCCTTGCCCGGCAATACCGCAGTCTCGATGGTCAGCAACTCGCCCCCGACCTCGGTCCACGCCAGACCGGTCACCTGCCCAACCTGATTGTGCTTCTCCGCGATGCCATAGGTATAGCGCCGCACGCCGAGGTATTTATCCAGGTTGCGCGCATTCACCGTCACCTTGTTGCCGCGTCCCTTGAGCAATAGCGCCTTGACCACCTTGCGGCAGATTTTGGAAAGCTCGCGCTCCAGACTGCGCACCCCCGCCTCGCGCGTGTAATAGCGCAGGATGTCGCGGATGGCACTTTCGGAAATGCTGATTTCCTCCGGCTTCAGGCCGTTGTTCTTCAGCGCCTTGGGAATCAGGTAACGCGCCGCGATGTTGACCTTTTCGTCCTCGGTGTAGCTCGACACATGGATGATTTCCATGCGGTCCAGCAACGGAGCGGGAATGTTCATGGTGTTCGCGGTCGCCACGAACATCACGTCGGACAAGTCATACTCGACCTCGACGTAGTGGTCTACAAAGGTATGGTTCTGTTCCGGGTCAAGCACCTCGAGCAGCGCGGAGGACGGATCGCCGCGGAAATCCATGCCCATCTTGTCCACTTCGTCGAGCAGGAACAACGGGTTCTTCACGCTCACCTTGGACATGTTCTGCAAAATCTTGCCCGGCATGGAACCGATATAAGTGCGGCGGTGACCGCGAATTTCCGACTCGTCACGTACCCCGCCCAGCGACATGCGCATGAATTTGCGGTTGGTCGCGCGCGCGATGGACTGCCCCAGCGAAGTCTTGCCCACGCCGGGCGGTCCCACCAGGCACAGGATAGGCGCCTTCATCTTGTCCACCCGCTGCTGCACCGCGAGGTACTCGACGATGCGTTCCTTGACCTTTTCCAGGCCGTAATGATCCGCTTCCAGAATCTCTTCGGCATTTTTCAGGTCGGTGCTGATCTTGGTTTTCTTTTTCCACGGCAATCCCACCAGCACGTCAATATAGTTGCGCACCACGGTCGCCTCGGCGGACATGGGGGACATCAGGCGCAGCTTCTTCAGTTCGGACTCGGCCTTGGTGCGCGCCTCCTTGGGCATGTGCGCAGCCTTGATTTTCTTTTCCAGCTCATCAACGTCCGCGCCTTCCTCGCCCTCGCCCAGTTCCTTCTGGATCGCCTTCACCTGCTCGTTCAGGTAATACTCGCGCTGGCTCTTTTCCATCTGGCGCTTGACGCGGCCGCGGATGCGTTTTTCCACCTGCAGGATGTCGAGTTCGGCTTCCAGCAGACCCAGTAAATGTTCCAGACGCTTGCGCACATCGAAAATTTCCAGCACTTCCTGCTTCTGCTCCAGCTTGAGCGGCAAGTGCGCGGCGATGGTATCCGCCAGCCGCCCGGCATCGTCTATGCCGGCCAGCGAGGTCAGGATTTCCGGCGGGATTTTTTTGTTGAGCTTGACGTATTGATCGAACTGGTTAATCAGCGCGCGGCGCATCGCCTCGGCTTCATGCCCCAGGTTGTCATCTGCCGGCACCGGTTCGATGTCGGCGTCGAAATGCGTATTCTCGTCCAGCACACGCAGCACCCTGGCGCGCTGCGTACCCTCCACCAGCACCTTGACCGTGCCGTCCGGCAACTTGAGCATCTGCAAGATGCTGGCGATGCTGCCGATGCGATACATGTCATCCGTGGAGGGTTCATCCTTGGCGGCGGATTTCTGTGCCACCAGCACGATGCTTTTGCCGGCCTCCATGGCGGATTCCAGCGCCTTGATGGATTTCGCGCGCCCGACAAACAACGGAATCACCATGTGGGGGAACACCACCACATCGCGCAAAGGCAGCAACGGAAACAGGATGGAGGAGGGATTATTGGTGTCGTGTTCAAGCATGGCAGGAATTCTTCCGTTGGTTAACATGCCGTGTTAGATTGTGGCGCGGCACAATAATTCAAGCCGCCTCCTATCGCACTGTTTATGAAGGATTAAGCCGCCTTGGGCGTGTCCGCGTACATCACGATGGGCTGGATTTCCCTGCTCGCGCTGTTTTCGTCCAGCACCACCTTCTCCACGTTCTCGATGGAGGGAAGGTCGAACATGGTGTCGAGCAGAGCATGTTCCAGGATGGAGCGCAAGCCGCGCGCTCCGGCCTTGCGCGCCAGCGCCTTTTTGGCGATGGCCTGCAACACCCCGCCGCGGAATTCCAGCTCCACCCCTTCCATCGCGAACAGCTTCTGGTACTGCTTGGTGAGGGCATTTTTGGGCTCGGTCAATATCTGGACCAGCGCCGCCTCGTCGAGTTCCTCCAGTGTGGCAACCACCGGCAGGCGGCCGACAAACTCGGGGATCAGGCCGAACTTGATCAAATCCTCCGGCTCCACCTCGCTCAGCACCGCCCCTACACCCTTCCGGTCATCGCGCTTGGCGAGATCCGCACCGAAGCCGATCCCGGCCTTTTCCGAACGGTTGCGGATGACCTTGTCCAGGCCGTCGAAGGCGCCGCCGCAGATGAACAGGATGTTGGTGGTATCCACCTGCAGGAATTCGGTATTCGGATGTTTGCGCCCGCCCTGCGGCGGCACCGATGCCTTGGTGCCCTCGATCAGCTTGAGCAGCGCCTGCTGCACGCCCTCGCCCGAAACATCGCGGGTGATCGAAGGGTTGTCAGACTTGCGCGAAATCTTGTCGATCTCGTCGATATAGACGATGCCGCGCTGCGCGCGCTCCACATCGTAATCGCACGCCTGCAGCAGCTTCTGAATGATATTCTCGACATCCTCGCCGACATACCCCGCCTCGGTCAGCGTGGTGGCGTCCGCCATCACAAACGGCACGTTCAGCAGGCGCGCCAGGGTCTGTGCCAGCAGGGTCTTGCCGGAGCCGGTCGGGCCGATCAGCAGAATATTGCTCTTGGACAGTTCCACGCCATCCTTGTCAGAGCTCTTCAGGCGCTTGTAGTGGTTGTATACCGCCACGGACAGAATTTTCTTGGCCTTTTCCTGGCCGATTACATATTCGTCGAGGCGCGCGCGAATTTCATGCGGCACCGGCAAGCTGTTCTTGTCCGCCTTGCCGGGCAACGCGCCATGAGTTTCCTCGCGGATGATGTCGTTGCACAACTCGATGCACTCGTCGCACACGAACACGGAAGGACCCGCAATCAGCTTGCGCACTTCATGCTGGCTCTTGCCGCAGAACGAGCAATACAGCAATTTGTCACCCTTGTTTTTTTCCGACGACATATAGCCCTCACTGTTAGTTAAGCTGGTAGCTGGTAGCTGGTAGCTGGTAGCTGGTAGCAAGTAGCAAGTAGCGGGTAGCGGGTAGCACAATCAACACCGCGTGTAGCGCGACTAACCAGCTACAAACTACTTGCTACGAGCTACCAGCTATTATTCTTAAGCCCGCTTGTCCAGCACCTTGTCCACCAGACCGTATTCGACCGCCTCGGCCGCATTGAGAAACTTGTCGCGCTCGCTGTCACGGGCAATCTCCTCGATGCTGCGGCCGGTGTGTTGCGCCATCAGGATGTACAGGCGCTCGCGCAGACTCAAGATGTATTTGGCATGAATCTCGATGTCCGTCGCCTGGCCATGAAAGCCGCCCAGCGGCTGGTGGATCATCACCGTGGAATTGGGCAGCACAAAGCGCTTGCCCCTGGCGCCTGCCTGCAGCAGGAAAGCGCCCATGGATGCGGCTATGCCGACACACAGCGTGGATACATCCGGCTTGATGAATTGCATGGTGTCATAAATCGCCATCCCCGCCGAAATGGAGCCGCCGGGCGAGTTGATGTAGAGGTGAATCTCCTTGTCCGGGTTTTCGGACTCGAGGAACAACAACTGCGCCACCACCAGGTTGGCAACATTATCGTTGATCTCCCCCACCAGGAATATAACGCGCTCCTTGAGCAAGCGCGAATAGATGTCATACGCCCGTTCTCCGCGCCCGCTGGTTTCAATGACCATCGGGATCATGCCCAGGTTCTGCGGCTCCCTGTTTTTTTGCGGCGTATCGCTATGCATCATCAATCTTTCCCCATCAACTCGTTAAATTCCATCACCCTGTCGGTCACCTTGGCGACCTTCATCACCCACGCCACCACGTTGTCTTCCAGCACCATGTTCTTCGCTTCCTGCAAACGCGACGAATCACCATAATGCCACTTTACCACTTCTTCCGGGTGTTCAAAACTCTGCGCATAATCCTGCACCAGCGCCTTGACCTGCTCGGGTTTGGCATTCAAATCCTGCTGCTTGACCAACTCAACCAGGATCAGCCCTAGCTTGACGCGTCTCTGCGCGCGCTCTGTAAACAGCTCGGGCGGCAACGACGCGCCCTGTGGTATCTTTATACCGCGCTCCCGCATGTCATGCATGGATTGCTGCATCAGGTTCTGCACCTCTGAATCCACGAGTGCCTTGGGTGCTTCCAGCCGGACGACTTTCAACAGCAAGTCCATCGCACTGTTTTTGTTATGCGCCTTAAGGCGGCGCTCGACCTCGCGCGCCAGATTGTCGCGGATTTCCGCCTTCAGCTTGGTTACATCACCATCTTCGACGCCGAGCAACTTGGCAAATTCGGCATCCAGTTCCGGCAGGCGCGGCGCTTCCACCCCGTGCAGTGTAATGGTGAAAGTCACTTGCTTGCCTGCCACATTCTTGCCGTGGTAGTCCTTGGGGAAAGTCATGTCGAAAGATTTGGTCTCACCCGCCTTCATGCCGATGATGGCGTTTTCGAAATCCTGCAACATGCGTCCTGCGCCCAGCACCACCGCAAAATCCTTGGCCTCGCCGCCTTCGAACACCTTACCATCCAGCTTGCCGGAGAAATCAATGCGCACCCGGTCTTCATTCTGCGCCGCACGGTCGGTTGGTTCGTACACCGCACGCTGCTTGCGCAGTGTATTGATGGTATTGTCGACGTCGGCATCACTCAAAACGTAGGTCGCGCGTTCCATGCTTTCCGCACCAATATCTCCCAGCACAACCTCCGGATAGACTTCAAAAGTTGCGCTGTATTCAATCTGCTCGGCGGCGGGATCGGCGGCCTTGATCTCGAAGTCGGGATAGCCCGCCACCTTGAGACTGTTGGCCTGCACCGCCTCGGTAAAGGAGCGCTGCAAGGCGTCTCCCAGCACTTCCTGATGCACTTGCGCGCCATACTGCTGCTGCAGAATCTTGAATGGCACCTTTCCCGGCCTGAAACCGTGCACCTTGGCGGTGCGCCCCAAACGCTTCAGGCGCGCCTCGATCTCGCCGCGAAGCTGTTGCTGGGGGATAAATGCATTAAGGCGGCGCTCCAATGCACCCAGGGTTTCTACGCTAGACATTCTGACTTTCCTTGAGGTTTATAAAAATGAAGTTTCGGTTGGTGCGAAAGGAGAGACTCGAACTCTCACGCCGTAAGGCGCTGGAACCTAAATCCAGTGCGTCTACCAATTCCGCCACTTTCGCGCTGTTTGTTTCCAGCTTTGGGGGCGGATTATAGCACTAACCTACCGGTTTTATCCCCACCACCGTGCGTCCGCGCAGCTTGCCTTGCAGCATCTGCGGGAATACTTGCGGCAACTCGGCGAGTGGGACGGCATGTGCCACCTGCGCCAGCAAGCGGGGATGAAAATCCGTTGATAGACGTTGCCAGATTGCGCGGCGCAACTGCATGGCAGTGGCGGCGGAATCGATGCCGATGAGACGCACGCCGCGCAGGATGAAGGGCAGCACCGTGGTGTGCAGTTCGATGCCCCCCGCATTGCCGAAGCTGGCGATCACGCCGTTCTGCTGCATGGTGCGCGTCAGCCACGCCAGCGTGTCGCCGCCCACCGCATCCAGTGCACCGGCCCACTGCGCCTTTTCCAGCGGGCGCGTGCCCATCACCAAACCCTTGCGCGGCAATATTTCAGCCACACCGAGAGACTTCAGATAATCGTGTTCGCTGTCTTTTCCGGTCAGCGCGACCACGTGATACCCCAGTTGCGCCAGCATCTGGATGGCGAGGCTCGCCACCCCGCCGGTCGCACCGGTCACGATCACCTTGCCGTTGGCAGGCTTAAGGTCATTCTGCTCAAGGCGATGTATCGACAGCGCGGCGGCAAAACCCGCCGTGCCGATCGCCATCGCTTCGAACAGTGTCAGCCCCTGCGGCAACGGCACCACCCAATCGGCTGGAGCGCGCACATATTCGGCAAACCCGCCGTCGTGATCCACCCCCATACCGTAGCCGGTGACCAGCGCCGCATCGCCCGCCTTGAAGCGCGCATCGGACGAACTGACCACCACACCCGCCGCATCCACCCCGCCGACACAGGGAAAGCGGCGCACCACCTTGCCCGCGCCGGTAGCGGCGAGTGCATCCTTGTAGTTCACGCTGGAATAATGCGTCTGAATGACGACTTCGCCGGGATCGAGATC
>JAGWMH010000258.1 GCA_028871775.1 Betaproteobacteria bacterium | reverse complement strand
AAGCGCTCCCGGGATGGAGCTGGAGTCTTTTGTTAGATCAGTGGGAACAAGGATTTCGCTATCTCAAGGAATTCGCAGATCGTGAGGGGCATGCCAATGTTCCTTTTGATTATAAAACGACAGATGGATACCAAGTCGGTAGATGGGTAGGTACCCAACGAGGAACAAAAGACAGCATGTCACCGGAGCGCAAAGCACGGCTGGAAGCATTGCCAGGGTGGGTTTGGCGGGTTAAGTAAAAATGAACCTGCTCCGCCTCTCCCTCAACCTCCTGCGCCGCGACTGGCGCGCCGGGGAATGGCGCGTGCTGCTGATCGCGCTGGTGCTGGCGGTGGGCAGCATCGCCACCGTGGGTCTGTTCGCCGACCGCATCAGGTTGGCCCTGCAACAGGAAGCCACCAGTCTGCTGGGCGCGGATTTGCGCCTTACTTCGACGCGTCCGCTGCCGCCCGCGTATCGCGCTGCCGCACTGCAGCGCGGCCTGCGTGTAGTGGAGACCGCGACCTTTCTCAGCATGGTGACGACGGCACAGCAGAATTTGCTGGCGGAAATTCAGGCGGCGGAAGCGGGCTATCCGCTGCGCGGCAAAATCCTGATCGATGACGGCACACCCCATCTGGCAGCAGCCATTCCCGCGCGCGGCACGCTGTGGGCGGATACGCGCCTGATGCGGCGCATGGGATTGCAGCTGGGCGATGAGATGGGCATCGGCGCGCTGCGCCTGCGCCTGGCTGCGCATGTGGTGCGCGATGTGGATCAGTCCGTCGGCTTCTTCAGTTTCGCGCCGCGCGTGCTGCTGAATGCGGCGGATTTGCCCGCCAGCGGGTTGGTGCAGGAGGGTAGCCGCATCAGCTACCGTTTGCTGGCGGCGGGCGATGCAAAACAAGTAGCTGATTTGCGCGCATGGCTGCAAGAGCGGTTGGGCTTGGGCGAGAGGCTGGAGGATGTGCGCGACGCGCGCCCGGAAATCCGCAACTCGCTGGAACGCGCCGGGCATTTCCTCGGCCTGGCGGCGCTCACCGCGGTGGTGCTGGCGGGCGTTGCGCTGGCGCTGGCCGCGCGGCACTTCATCACGCGCCATCTGGATGCCTGCGCCATGATGCGCTGCATGGGGGCGGCGCAGGCGCAGGTGCTGCGCATTTACCTGTATCAATTCCTGCTGCTCGGCGCGTGCGCCGCGCTGCTGGGCTGCCTGCTCGGTTATGCGTCGCAGGCGCTGCTGGTGCAATCCATCCCCGCCATGCGCGAATCCGCCCTGCCGCCGCCCGGCTGGATACCGCTGTGGCAGGCTGCCGCCAGCGGCATGGCGCTGCTGCTGGGGTTTGCTTTCCTGCCGCTGTGGCAGTTGAAAAGCGTTTCCCCGCTGCGCGTCATCCGCCGCGAGCTTGGTGTCCCGGAAATGCACACCGGCATGCTGTACGCCTCCGGCGCAGTTGTGTTGTGCGGGTTGTTCCTGTGGCAGGCGGGTTCGCTCAAGCTCGGCTTGACCGTGCTGCTGGGCATGTTCGGCGGCGCCCTGCTGTTCGGCCTGCTGGCCTGGCTGGCGGTGCGCGCATTGGTTGTGTTGCCGCTGTCGGCGCGGCGTTATGCGCTGGTTAACCTGGCGCGGCACGGGCGCAGCAACGCAGTGCAGATCGTCGCGCTCAGCCTGGGCGGCATGGCCCTGCTGCTGCTCACCTTCGTGCGCGCCGACCTGCTGGAAAACTGGCGCATGCGCCTGCCGCCGGATGCGCCGAACCGCTTCATCGTCAACATCCAGCCGGACCAGCGCGCGGCGCTGCAGGATTTTTTCGCGCGGCAGAAATTGCCGGTGCCCGAATTGTTTCCCATGGTGCGCGGGCGCCTGATCGCGATTAACCAGCATACGGTCAGCGGCGACGACTACTCCGAGCCGCGCCTGCGCGAGCTGGTGGAGCGCGAATTCAATCTGTCCTGGTCGGACAGCTTGCCCGCAGGCAATGAGCTGGTGCAGGGAAAGTGGTGGGCTTCTTCAAGGCAAGATGAATCTCCCACAAATGCATTGCTATCGGTTGAAGAGGGAATAGCCGAAAACCTGGGCATCCACGTGGGCGATACCTTGACCTACGAAGTGGCGGACACCCGGTTCAGCGCGCAGGTGGTGAACCTGCGCAAGGTGCAGTGGGATTCCATGCGGGTGAATTTTTTCGTGATCGCCGCCCCCGGCATGCTGGAAAACTATCCGGCCAGCTATGTCACCAGCTACCATCTGCCGCCGGACAAGGCCGCTGCGGGCGATGCCCTGCTCAAGATCTTTCCCGGCCTGCTGCTGATTGATACCGAGGCGATGATCGCCCAGGTGCGCCACATCATGGACCAGATTGCGCAGGCCATGAGCGCGGTATTCCTGTTCACCCTGCTCTCCGGCCTGGCCGTGCTGTATGCCGCACTGCTCGCCACGCAGGACGAGCGCACCCACCAGGCCGCCATCCTGCGCACGCTGGGGGCGGACAGCCATTATCTGCGGCGCCTGCACCTCACCGAGTTCGCCGTGCTGGGCGCATTGAGCGGGCTGTTCGCGGCAGCGGGCGCGGCGGTGCTCGGCTGGGTATTGGCGCACCGGGTGCTGCAGATCCCGTATCACCCGGGCATCGTGCTCTGGCTGGCCGGCCTGGGCGGCGGCACAGTCATAGTGATGCTGGCGGGATGGCTGGTGACGCGGCGAGTGGCGCAAGTGCCGCCGTTGCGCCTGGAGTTCCTGCATTAGCAATGGCCGTTACGCTGGAACTTTAACCCGCGTAGTATTCAACTTGTATGGTAGCGGTGGTGGAATCGGCTTTCTTATGTAACAGTTAAGAAGCCGGGGTGGAGGGGCCAGTGTCCGCATCTGCTCTCCTTACCGAGAGACAGACGCCAATAGAATTCCCCCACCCACACCACTCAGCGTCGATGAGGAAT
>JAGWMH010000257.1 GCA_028871775.1 Betaproteobacteria bacterium | reverse complement strand
GGATGAAAGTAACCGGATAGGCCGGAAAGAAAGCGGTTGGGTTCCGCGCCGAACAGGTAGTCCTCGCCCGCCTGGCTGTAGCGGTCGTCCCAGAATGTCTGATGATCCACGCCGCTCATCGCAAGAAAATCAGCCTGCCGCGTGTTGGGTGATGAAATCTTTCACCGCATGAACGTCGGCAACCATCACCACCACGCGCTGCGGCAGGTTCTCGATGCCTTCCATTGCGGCGGGGCGCTCCGGTTCGCGCCCCAGCGCTTCGCGGATGGTTTCCTCAAACTTGGCCGGCTGCGCGGTTTCCAGGCAGATGAGCGGCAGGCTGGGGCGGCGCTGCTCCAGCCCGACCTTGAGCCCGTCGGCGGTGTGGGTGTCTATCATCACGCCGTATTCCTCCCACAGCTCGCGGATGGTCTTGATGCGGTCGGCGTGGCAACTCTTGCCGGAAACGAAACGGAAATGCGGCACTTCATCCCAGTACGGCGTGCCCTTGATGTCGAATGCCCCCCCCGCATCCACGCGGCTCCAGAACTCACGCACCCTGGCGGCATCGCGCCCGGCCAGGTCGAATATGAAGCGTTCGAAGTTGGAGGCCTTGGAAATGTCCATCGACGGGCTGCTGGTGTGGTAAGTGTGGTCGGAGCTGCGCGGGCGATACACGCCGGTGCGGAAGAATTCATCCAGCACATCGTTCTCATTGGTGGCAAGAATCAGCTGGCCGATGGGCAGCCCCATCATGCGCGCGATGTGCCCGGCGCAGATGTTGCCGAAGTTGCCGGAGGGCACGGAGAACGCGACCTGCTCGTCGTTGGATTTCGTTGCCGCGAAGTAGCCCTTGAAGTAATACACGATCTGCGCCGAGACGCGCGCCCAGTTGATGGAATTGACCGTGCCGATCTTGTGTTTTGCCTTGAAAGTATGGTCGTTGGACACTGCCTTGACGATATCCTGCGCATTGTCAAACACGCCGCGTATGGCGATATTGAAGATGTTGGGGTCTTGCAGCGAGAACATCTGCGCGGTCTGGAAACGGCTCATCTTGCCCAGCGGCGACAGCATGAACACGCGGATGCCGCGTTTGCCGCGCATCGCGTATTCGGCGGAAGAGCCGGTATCGCCGGAAGTCGCGCCGAGGATGTTGAGTTCATCACGCTGCCTGCCCAGCGCATACTCGAACAGGTTGCCGAGCAGCTGCATCGCCATGTCCTTGAAGGCAAGGGTCGGGCCGTTGGAAAGTTCCAGAATGTGCAGCCCCGGCTCCAGCGTGCGCAGCGGCGTAATGTCGCGCGCGTCGCTCCCAGTGCGGGTGTTGCAATACACGGCTGGGGTGTAGGTCTTGTTGACGATGCGCTTCAGGTCATTTGCCGGAATGTCGTCGGCAAACTTGGACAGCACGGCAAACGCCAGGTCGGCATAAGAAAGCTTCCGCCATGCATCCAGTTCGGCGCGCGTCACCTGCGGATATTCTTCCGGCAGGTACAGCCCGCCATCCGGCGCCAGGCCGCCGAGCAGTATTTCGGTAAATGTCTTGGCGAGCGCATTGCCGCGTGTGGAAATGTATTTCATTGTGTGTACTACCTCATCAATTCCCTCTCCCTCGAAGGGAGAGGGTTAGGGAGAGGGTGAAAGTTTGGAGCCCCTCTCCCCCAGCCCCTCACCCGACAGCGGGCGAGGGGAGTTATTTCCCCAGCTCTTCCAGCCGCAGCCGCGTCACCCTGCCCGCCACCACCGGCAGCTTCTCGATCCTGGCAATCGCCGCGTTGATGCGCTTCTCGCGCGTCTGGTGGGTGAGCATGATCAGGTCGGTCTGGTCTTCGCCTTCGTCCGGCTCCTTCTGGATCACGGCGTCTATCGAAATCTGTTCGTCGGCCAGGATGCGCGTGATGTCGGCCAGCACGCCGGGCTTGTCCTGCACGCGCAGGCGCAGGTAATAGCTGGTCTGCACCTCGTCCATCGGCAATATCTTCAGGTCGGCCATCGCATCCGGCTGGAATGCGAGATGCGGCACGCGGTGCTCCGGGTCGGCGGTGTGCATGCGCGTCACGTCCACCAGGTCGGCGATCACCGCGCTGGCTGTCGGCTCGGCACCCGCGCCCTTGCCGTAATACAGCGTGGCGCCCACCGCGTCGCCCTGCACCAGCACCGCGTTCATCGCGCCTTCCACGTTGGCGATCAGGCGCCTGGCCGGAATCAGCGTGGGATGCACGCGCAGCTCGATGCCCTCGGGCGTGCGGCGGGTGATGCCCAATAATTTGATGCGGTAGCCGAGTTGTTCTGCGTACTTGATGTCCACCGCATCCAGTTTTGAAATGCCCTCGACGTAGGCTTTGTCGAACTGCATCGAAGTGCCGAATGCCAGCGCGGACAGGATGGTGATCTTGTGCGCCGCATCCACGCCTTCGATGTCGAAAGTCGGGTCGGCCTCGGCGTAACCCAGGCGCTGCGCCTCTTGCAGCACGGTGTCGAAGCTCAGGCCCTTGTCGCGCATCTCGGACAGGATGAAATTGGTGGTGCCGTTGATGATGCCCGCGATCCATTCGATGCGGTTCGCGGTCAATCCCTCGCGCAGCGCCTTGATGATGGGGATGCCGCCCGCCACCGCCGCCTCGAACGCGACCATCACGCCCTTGTCCTGCGCGGCCTTGAATATCTCGTTGCCGTGCGTGGCCAGCAAGGCCTTGTTCGCGGTGACCACATGCTTGCCGTTGGCGATGGCCTTCAACACCAGTTCTTTCGCCACGCCATAGCCGCCGATCAGTTCGATGACGATGTCCACTTCCGGATCGGCAACAACGGAAAACGCATCGTCGGTGATGCGGCATGCGCCGCCGGTGACCTGCTGCGCCAGCGCCAGATTTTTGTCCGCCACCACGGTGATGCGGATCGGGCGTCCGGCGCGGCGCGCGATTTCTTCCGCGTTGCGTTTAAGCACGGTGAA
>JAGWMH010000256.1 GCA_028871775.1 Betaproteobacteria bacterium | reverse complement strand
TCAGCCCGATTGAGTTTTCCGTGTTATTGCTGGGCGCCTATGAACTGGCCTATCACCCGGAAATTCCCTCTCGCGTGGCCATCAACGAAGCGGTGGAGCTTGCCAATACGTTTGGAGGCACCGACGGCCACAAGTTCGTCAACGGGGTGCTGGACAAACTGGCCGCGCAAGTGCGCGCGGCCGAAGTGTCAGCATACAACAGAGCTTAGTCGTTAGACGTTAGTCGCTAGTTGGTGTTGTCGCTGACCAGCGACTTGCCGGAGTTGTTTTCCAGCTTAGTCGAATGGCCATGCCTAGCTCGCAGCTTGTTAACTAACGACTACCTACTAACAACTGATTCTATGTCCGAATTCGATCTGATCCGCCGCTACTTCACCCGCGCCGCACCCGGCGCGGTGCTGGGAGTGGGCGACGATGCCGCGCTGCTGCGCATCGGCAACGGCATGGAGCTGGCGGTATCCACCGACATGCTGGTGTGCGGCACGCATTTCCTGCCGGATGCCGATCCTTTTCTGCTGGGGCACAAGACGCTGGCGGTAAACCTGTCCGACATGGCGGCGATGGGCGCGCAGCCGCGCTGGGCGCTGCTTTCCCTAGCCATGCCCGAAGCAGACGAGGCATGGCTGCGAAAGTTCAGCGACGGGTTTTTCGCGCTGGCGGAACAGCACGGCGTCGAACTCATCGGCGGCGATACTACGCGCGGGCCGCTCAATCTGTGCGTCACCATCATGGGCGAAGTGCCGCAGGGTGCGGCATTGCGGCGCGACGGCGCGCAGGCGGGGGATGAGGTGTGGGTGTCCGGCATGCTGGGCGATGCGGCGCTGGCGCTGGCGCATCTGCAAGGGCAAGTTGCATTGGCTGCGGATGAGTTTGCCGCCTGCGCCGCCGCGCTGCATCGGCCTACTCCGCGCGTGGCGCTGGGACTGGCGCTGCGCGGCGTGGCGCACAGCGCAATTGATATTTCTGACGGGCTGCTGGCCGATCTCGGCCACATCCTGGAATGTTCGAAGCTCGGTGCGGAGATTCGCTTCGATGCGTTGCCGGTTTCATCCGCACTGCGTCCACACCTTGCCCGGCCAATAGGCAGGCATTGCGCCCTGGCTGGCGGCGACGATTACGAGTTATGTTTCACCGCGCCAGTTGAGCGCCGCGATGCGGTGGAAGATATATCCAGACGAATGAGCCTGCCGCTGACCTGCATCGGTTCTATCGTGGCGGAAAGCGGTTGTGCAGTGCGCGTCGCGGACGGCAGTGTCATCAACATGGGGGAGTCCGGCTATGATCACTTCCGCTGAATTGCGCGTGCAGCCTTCGTGGCGTTTTATTTTCAGCCACCCCGCGCATTTCATCTCCTTCGGTTTCGGCAGCGGCCTGTTTCCTGGCTCGCCCGGCACGGCGGGCACGCTGGTCGCCTTCCCGCTCTACTGGTATCTCGCGCCGCTCCTCACCGATGCCATGTTCATCGTGACGCTGGTGTGGATGTTTGCCTTCGGCGTATGGGTGTGCGGCAAGACCGGGCGCACGCTAGGCGTGGCGGATTACGGCGGCATCGTGTGGGACGAAATCGTGGCCTTCCTGCTGGTGCTGTTCTTCACCCCGGAAGGCTTTCTCTGGGCGCTGCTCGCGTTCTCGCTGTTCCGCTTCTTCGACATCGTCAAGCCGCCGCCCATCCGCCATTTCGACCGGGCATGGCATGGCGGCCTCGGCGTGATGTTCGACGACATTCTCGCGGCGGGCTATACGCTGCTGTGCCTGGCACTGGTGCGGAGCGTGCTGCTTTGAAATCCCCCGGAGAGACGGCAATGCGCGCGTTGCTGCTGTTTCTGTTGCTGGCTTGTACATTCAGCACCGCACGCGCCGAAGAATTCTCCGCCAAGGTCATCGCGGTGCTGGACGGCGATACAGTGTTGGTGTTACGTGGCTGCAAAAGGGTGGAGCCGGAGGCTCCGGGTACCCACCGGCGTCCCCCTTGCGGGGGTTCTCAGAAAGTTAAAGTCCGCCTCGTCAATATCGACGCGCCGGAAAAGGCGCAGGAATATGGCATGGCATCGCGCCAGTCGCTGGCGGAGATGGTGCTGCGCAAACAGGTGCAGGTCAGCAGCCAGGCGATGGACGAATACGGCCGCATGGTGGCGCAGATTGAAGCGGGCGGGCTCAAGGTAAATGAGGAACAGGTGCGGCGCGGCATGGCGTGGGAGTATTCCCACTTCCACAGCGACCGGCATTTCATCGCCCTGCAGCACGAGGCGCAGCAGGCACGGCGCGGGCTATGGGCGCAATCCAGCCCGATGCCCCCATGGCAATGGCGCAAACTGCATGCGGCAGATGCGCCGCCACAACGTGCGCCCGAAGCACAGGGCTATGCCTGCGGCAGCAAGAAACATTGCTCGGAAATGTCCTCGTGCGAAGAAGCCAGGTATTACTTCACGAACTGCGGCATCAAGGCGCTGGACGGCGATGGCGACGGGGTGCCGTGCGAGAAGCTGTGCGCACCTGCGGCTCGCAATGACGTAATTCCTTCGCCATGACACCTTCGTCACTGCGAGGCCGCAAGGCCGCGGCAGTCCAGTGTCATTGCGAAAAGCGCCTTTAGCCGCGAGCAAAGCGTGGCGGGACGAAGCAGTCCGGTCAGGCATACACCGTAAAAACCACTGGATTGCCACGCCGCTGCGCGGCTCGCAATGACACAGCAAGGACAGACGTCAGAACCTGATCGTGCTGCACCCCGCCGCATCGCAGCACAAGGCATTCCCCTCCTCGTGCCAATCCCCCAGCACCCAGCGCTCGCAGCGATGTCCATCCACCGTATGCAAATGCTGCCTGGGGCGGTGGGTGTGGCCGTGAACCAGGCGCGGGTAGTTGTATTCACGCAATAGCCCCGCCACTGCCGCAGCGCTGACGTCCATGAGGTCGGCGCTTTTGCCTTGCTTCTCGTTT
>JAGWMH010000255.1 GCA_028871775.1 Betaproteobacteria bacterium | reverse complement strand
CATGACAAAGGAACTGCTCAGCTTGCCCTCAATAATGGAAAGAAATGGGCTACCGACGACAACTTGCGCCAGGGCATGGGACGCATCCGGGATGCGCTGGCAGCGGAATTGCCGGCGATCCACAGCAGCACGGCATCGGCAGAGCAATACCATGCCCTCGCAAAAAAAGTGCATGAACAGGTCGAGTTCATGGTGAAAACCTGCAAGCTCGACAAAGACGCGGACGCCATGATTCATCTGATTTTAGCCGAGCTCATCGCTGGCGCCGATGCGATGGCGGAGCAGAAAGACAACCATGCCAGACACTTGGGAGCGGAAAAGATTGCCCATGCCCTGGACGACTACGGCACCTATTTTGACCACCCTGACTGGCATGGCGTGAAGTAGCCCACAAGGTCAGTTGGCCGGCTGAGCAGGCCGGTCGGTAAGTGATATGGAGCAGGTACAGGCTGTAACTTTTTGCATGGAATTTTAGCTAGATGAAACACAATCGTTCTCACCATTATGAATGGGATGCCATTGCCGGCATACTGGCTGCGATATCAGCCATCTTCCTGCACCTGTTTCATGTTGTTGACGAGCATATTGTTCTGCCCATCATGCTCGCCCTGATGGCACTCCTGTTTCTCAATTTCTTGCGTCACACGCTGAACAATGAACGCACCGCAGTGCAGGTGGAACATACGCAGGAAATGGTGGCAAAAATCAAGGCCTCCCTGACCACACCGGATGTCGTGCTGATCGGCCCGCGCCAATTACATGCGGCGAATGAACAGTTCGCCCGCAACATGCGCGGGGAAGCGATCCTGTTCAATGTCTGCCTGTCCATGTACCGAACGCAGCCGCTTTTCGACGCGCTGCTGCGCCCGGCAATCGAGAATCCCCAGGTAACCTCCATCCAGTTCGTTCTCGATGAAGGCCAGCAGGAATTATGGCAGGCGGAAATTCTGCCCAAGATTACTGTCTGCCACGGCGCGGGCAAGGTACAGAAACCTCACTGGTGCGCTCTCAGCAAGAACCTGTCCTTCATCCTTGCCGACACCCAGCCAATCGGCGCGACAGAAGCCCTGCTAAGCTTCTGGGGCGAGCCGTTCATGGCACAGTCCACTGAACGGAAAGTACCGCGCTATATTTTTCATATACAGACACATTCTGAGTTGCTGCCGCACCTCGTGGAACTGGATCGCAAGTGCCGGATGCAAGTTTGATATTTCTGGATTACGCTTCGAATGGATGGCGCAGCACGATGGTTTCATTGCGGTCCGGCCCGGTGGAGACCATGTCCACCGGCACTTCGCAAATTTCCGCCATACGCTGCAGATAATTGCGCGCTTGCGGCGGCAGGTCTTGGTAGCGCTTCACGCCCACCGTGCTGCCGCTCCAGCCCGGCAGGTCCTCATACACCGGTTCGCAGCCGACCAGCGATTCCGCGCCGACCGGCAGGATGTCGCTGTATTCGCCGTCTATGCGGTAGCCCACGCACAAGCGCAGCGTCTGCACGCCATCCAGCACGTCCAGTTTGGTGACGCACAGGCCGGACACGCCGTTGATCTGGATGGAACGCTTGAGTGCGGCGGCATCGAACCAGCCGCAGCGGCGCGGACGCCCGGTGGTGGAGCCGAATTCGTGCCCCTTCTCGGCCAGATGCTTGCCCACCTCGTCTTCCAGTTCGGTCGGAAACGGGCCGGAGCCGACGCGCGTGGTGTAAGCCTTGGTGATGCCCAGCACGTAATGCAGCATCTGCGGGCCGACGCCGCTGCCGGCGCAGGCCGCGCCCGCGATGCAGTTGCTTGAGGTGACGAAGGGATAGGTGCCGTGGTCGATGTCCAGCAGTGTGCCCTGTGCGCCTTCAAACAGCAGGTTCTGCCCTGCCTTGTTCGCCTCGTACAGCGCGCGCGGCACGTCCATCACCAGCGGCTTGATGCGCTCGGCCAGCGCCAGCGCGCCATCCAGCGTTTGCTGGAAATCCACCGTTGCGGTGTTGAAATAATTTTTCAGCACGAAGTTGTGGTAGTCCAGCACCTCGCCCAGTTTGGCGGCAAAGCGCTCGCGGTGAAACAGATCTTGCAGGCGGATGGCGCGGCGTGCCACCTTGTCTTCGTAGGCTGGGCCGATGCCGCGCCCGGTGGTGCCGATCTTCGCTTCACCCTTGGCCAACTCGCGCGCCTTGTCGATCGCTTCGTGATGGGGCAGGATCAGCGGGCAGGCTTCGGAAATGCGCAGGCGGCCATAAATATCCACGCCGGCAGCGGCCAGGTTATCCATTTCCTTGAGCAGCGCCTGCGGCGACAGCACCACGCCGTTGCCGATGTAACACATCACATGCCCGCGCAGGATGCCGGAGGGAATCAGGTGCAGCACGGTTTTCTTGCCGCCGATGACCAGCGTGTGCCCCGCATTGTGGCCGCCCTGGAAGCGCACCACGCCTTGTGCATGGTCGGTCAGCCAGTCCACCACCTTGCCCTTGCCTTCGTCGCCCCATTGGGTGCCGATCACCACAACATTTTTAGACATTGCCCAGTTCCAGTTCAGGATTTTATTTCAATGATCTGCCATGCGCCGTTGCGCAACACCAGCTCGCGGTCGCAATTCAGCTCGGCATGCAGCGCCGGATTGCCAAGCAAATCCACCACCACGGCGTGTCCCTGGGCGCGCAGCTGCGCAATTTTTTCCTGCAGCGCCGCATCATCGCGGTGCGGCGCCAGCACGCCCTTGGGCTGTGCCTGCTCTGCCAGCAATTCATGCAACTGGCGCAAGTCCATGCTGAAACCGGTGGCGGGACGCGCGCGCCCAAAGCTCTTGCCCACATCGTCATAGCGTCCGCCCAGCGCGATGGCATCGTGGCTGCCTGCGTGATAGGCGGCAAACACCATGCCGCTGTGGTAGTGGTAGCCGCGCAGTTCGGCGAGATCGATGCCGATGCTGTGCGCCAGCGGCTGCA
>JAGWMH010000012.1 GCA_028871775.1 Betaproteobacteria bacterium | reverse complement strand
GCTCTCAGGAAATCAGCGGCATAGTCAACCTGATCAATACCATTTCAGAACGTACACACGTGCTGGCACTGAATGCTTCAATGCAGGCCGCCATGGCCGGAGAAGCCGGCCGGGGGTTCGCGGTGGTGGCAGAGGAAGTGCAGCGCCTGGCCGAATCCTCCCGCAATGCAACGTCGCAGATTGCCTCGCTGGTGAACAATATTCAGATCGAAACCAACGATACCGTGGCGACCGTAAACAAAACCATCGGGCAAGTCGTGACAGAATCGGAATTGGCGCAAAAGGCTGGTGCACAGATGGAAAAAACCCAGCGCATCACCTCGCAACTGGCCGAAATGGTGCAACGCATCGCCGCGAACGCGCAGACACAGGCGCAAAGCGCCCAGCTTTTGCGCCAACAGGTGGAACAGATCGGAACCGGCGCCAAACAGACGCTGGATCAGGTTACCGCGCAAACCGAGGAGACACATTCACTCGAGGAGACGGCGCAACAGCTCCTGAGCGCGATATCGGTGTTCAAGTTGCCGGAAGAATTAACCGATACTCAGTCATCGCTCAGAGTAATCGATACTCAATCGCTGCGCAAAGCGGCTTGAGATTCCACTGGAAGGCATTATCTTATGCAACTTGATGACCTGATCCAGACACTTCGCGGCGAAGTGGCAAGTGTGGCGATGGACCTGGATGCTGCCTGGGCCGTAATCATCGGACCAGCATCGTCTCCGGAAGCACGCGGCGAAGCGCTGGACTCCTACGCAACGCAGGTCGCACGCGTGGCCGAAACCGCCGAGTTGCTCGGCCTCGCGGGAGTGCAGATGGTTTGCGGGCAGGTACTTGGCACGCTCGGCGCCATCGCGCTGGAGGATGCCAATGCGCGCGAAGCGGCGCACGGTTATGTCAGCGGTTGGTTGCCACTCGTTTTGGCATACTTGGAAGATGTGCGCAATACCGATACTGCAACGGCTCTTACGATGCACATCGCAGCTGGCCCGATGCCCATGGTGGTAGATCAGGTCGAAGCCATGCTGGCCGCATTGCTCGCCGAGCCGCAAGCTGCTTTCGATCATGATACAGATATTCCAGTACGACCCGTAACTGCGAGCCCGGAAGACGTATCGCTGGTGCTGCCGCCAGACTGCGATCCTTCGCTACTGGATGCTTTCCTGCAGGAAGCGCCTGCGCAGGCAGCCGAATTGAACGAACTGACGCAGAAAATCGCCGCACGCGTGGCAAGCGCCACAGATTACGCGCAGGCAAAACGTATCGCCCATACGTTCAAGGGCTCGGCAAACATCGTCGGCGTCAAGGGCATTACCAAAGTTGCGCACCATGCGGAAGATATTCTCGAGTTTCTGGAGAGCCACCCCGGCGACATCCCGGTAGCGCTGGGCGAGGTCATGATCGAAGTGGCAGGCTGTCTGGAACAAATGGTGTACTCACTCACCGGGCAGGAAGATCCACCTGCACAGGCTCTGCAAGTACTACAGTCAGTACTTGATTGGGCAAACCGCATGGACAGGGGCGAACTGCTGGAGCCGGTGAGCAATGCTGCGCTGCCACCCGTATCCGCGCCGGCGGGCGCCGTGGAAATGACCACGCCGCAGGAATCCAAACCGGTTGCCGTGCCAGAAGCTGCTGCCGTGCCCGGAGGCGAGACCCAGTCGCTGCGTATTTCTGTAAAAACAGTGGACAACCTGTTCCGCCTGGTCGGGGAACTGTCGCTCAAGATCGGGCAATTCCAGTCGCGATTGAAGGATTCGAACCAGCGTGCGCAGCAACTCCTGATCCAGAACCTGGCAATCCAGAAACGCATCTTTGAGCTTGAAAATCTGGTCGATATTCGCGGCCTGGCGGCAGTTCGCGGGCAGAGCCATGAGGCGAAAGAAAACTTCGATCCGCTAGAGATGGAACAGTACAGCGAATTGCACTCGTTAACCCGCGCCCTCGTCGAAGAAGTCTCCGATGCACGCGCGCTGGGAGTCAGTCTTGAGGAAGACCTGGCGAAGTTCTCGGGTGTGCTGGTGGAAGAAGATCGCATCAAACGCGACCTGCAGCATCTCGCAATGTCCACGCGCATGGCGCCAGTGAAGACCTTTGTTCCACGGCTGCAGCGCAACGTGCGGCAGACCTGTCATGACACGGGCAAGCAGGCACGGTTGATCATCGACGGCAGTGAAACCCTGCTCGATGGTGAAATTCTCAGCCGCCTGGCCGATCCGTTGCTGCATATTCTGCGCAATGCTGTGGATCATGGTATCGAGTCTGCCGAAGATCGGGTACTTTTAGGCAAGCCGGCCGAAGGGGTTATCCGGCTGAGTTTTGAGCGCCAGGGGCAAGGCATTGTCGTGCGTTGCACTGACGATGGCCGCGGGCTGGACTATGCGGCGATCCGGGCCCGTGCGGCCGAGCGCGGCTTGCTTATGGAAGGGAATGCAGCCACCGAAGCGGAACTGGCCCGCATGATCTGCCTGCCCGGCTTTTCGACGCGTGATCGCGTAAGCGAGATCTCGGGCCGGGGCGTCGGCATGGACGTGGTGCGTACCCGCATCCTGCTTATGAAAGGGTCGGTGGAAATACTGTCAGAGGGTTCGGGAAAAGGAACGACCATCGAGATGCGCCTGCCCTCATCACTGGTTGCGCTGCATGCGCTGGTGGTCGAGGCCGCAGGACAGACATACGCGATATCAAGCTACGGCGTGGAAACGGCGATTGCGCCGCAAACCGCAGAGTTCACTCGTGTCGGCGCGGAACTGCAATTGCGCTTTCGTGGGCGTCATTACCCGATCTGGACGCTCACACAACTGATTGGCGCGGCAACCGAATCCATGGACGAAACCGCACTCAAAAAACTGTCAGCTGTGCTGGTACGCGTGGATGATAAGGTGGTGGCGATCATGGTAGACAAAATAGCCGATAGCCGCGAGTTGATCTTCAAGGACATGGGACCCTATCTGCGCAATCTCAAGGGGGTTTCTGGAGCATCGATCCTTGGTGACGGAAGCGTCGCACCATCGCTTGATATCGCCGAATTGTTGCGCTCTTATTCTCCTGGTTTTAGCGGTGAATATACAGAGAGGCGCATCGAAGCTGAAACCACGCAGGCGAAACGGGTGCTGATAGCCGATGATTCCCTGAGCATGCGGCGCACCCTGACGCAACTGATCGAGGATGCCGGGTTTTCGGTCAAATCCGCCAGGGACGGCCTCGAAGCAATTGCGCTGATTGAGACATTTCATCCAAACATCCTGTTGACGGATCTGGAGATGCCGAACATGAACGGGCTGGAGCTGGCCGCGCATCTGCGCGGCAGGCCAGACACAGCTTCCCTGCCTGTGATCATGATTACTTCCCGTTCGCAAGCGAAGCACCGGCAACAGGCCGAGCACTCGGGCGTGAACGTCTATCTGACGAAACCGTATTCCGACAGTGCATTGCTCGATCACATCCGGGCCGCGATGGAGGAGCAAAATAATGACATACCCGTTGCGGCCTGAAACCACGCCAGGATACGTGGCCGCACGCTTGGACGACACCACGCTGCTGATCGACCTCCTGGCGGTTCCAAATATCATGAACGATGCCGATACCGTGCAACACAATGGCCGCAAGGTGCTGCGGCGCAATGGGCGTGACCTGGAACCCGTTCCGCTGGCCGGATCGATGCAATCGTTTGCAAACGGACGACGCACGCAGATCATGGTAGTTGCTGATAAAACGGGTGAATTCGCGCTGAGCTGTGACGACATCCGTGTGCTGCCCGCAGCCAAACTGAATGTTCAACCGCTACCCCGCTGCATGGGCGGGCCGGAATCTCTGTTTGTTGGGATGGCGATGATCGACGAGACAATAGCGTTTCTGTGTAATGCAGAAGAATTGGGCACCATAACCAGACATCTTTGGGAGCAGGAGCATGGCAAGCTCACAAGCAATCCTGATTGAGTACGCAAGCGGACAGTGCGCCGCAATCGCTTTCGCGCATATGGAGGAAGTGCTCGACGCTCCAGCTCTGATCCACGTGCCGCTCGCACCATCCCATTGCGACACCCTGGTCGAATGGCACGGCGATTGGATACCTATGTTCGACCTCGGTATATGGTGCGGGTCGCAAGAGCAAAATGCTAAACGTTTCTGTGTCGTGGTTTCGTACCGGCAAAACCGCGACACACCCAGGCTTTACGGTAGTTTGCGCTCGGTCTCGTTTCCGCGCATCGTAGAGATCGACGATTCGGCTGCTGCACCTTTGCCCGACCCTCGGTGGAACGGGTTCGCAAGGGCGTGTTTCCGGGACGGCGATCAGGTGGTTCCCGTGCCTGACTTGCCAGCCTTGTTCGAAACCCCGGACAGGCAGGCTGCACCAGTGGCCGGCGGCGATATTTCGATCGAAAGCCTCGAAGAAAATTTGGCCTAGAACGTATATGGAACTCGAAATCGACACCCGCCTTGGCTCTGACCGGGCTGGCCGACACAAAGTCGCTGCTGTGTGCGATCGCATTGGGGGTCGACCGGCACCTGGCCAAGCCGATGTATCCGGGAGTGTTGCTCCCGACGATGCATGCGACTCTCGGAATCACAGCGATGCGGGAGGCCGTCCGTGAATGCTTCTGAAACAGTTTTTCCTGAGCCGGCTGCCGTGGGAAAATTGCCGTATGTTTGCGGGTTTGAACATTATCCGTTGCACCAAGAGCAAGAGCAGCTGAAACACTTGGCGTTCGAGCTGGGAACGGCCTGTGCGAAGCTTGCGGTGGAGGAAAATATTACCGGGGAAATGGCTCGGCAAAACCCCTCTTTTCTGACCACCATGAGCCACGAAATCCGCACTCCGCTAAACGCCGTGATCGGCATGAGCAGACTGCTGCTGGACACGGCTTTGAATCGCGATCAAGAGGAGTACGTGCAAACGATTCTTCTTGCGGCCAACGCACTGCTCGAGGTAACCAATAATATCCTGGATTACTCCAAGATCGAGTCGGGCAATGTTTTATTCGAGCAAATCGATTTCGACCTGGTCGAAATCATCGAAGATGCAATCGACCTGGTTGCTGTAAAAATATGGGAGAAGCGCCTCGATCTCACATACGACATAGATGACGGTGTTCCCCGCACCCTTCGAGGCGATCCGACACGTTTGCGGCAGATACTATCTAACCTTCTGGGCAATGCAGTCAAGTTCACCGAGAAGGGGTCGGTGCATATTTCAGTGCGCCCGGAGCGTGAGTTTGGGCCGCTGCTAGAACTGTACTTCTCGATCAAAGATACTGGCATAGGAATCAAACCGGAGGGTTTGGGGCAGTTATTCAAGCCATTCTCGCAGACCGATGCGACCATCACACGCCGTTTTGGCGGAACGGGGCTGGGACTGGTGATCTGCGAACGGCTGGTAACGCTCATGTGGGGACGAATCTGGGCGGAGAGCGAGTTCGGGGCGGGTTCCACGTTTTATTTCACGGTAGGGGTGCGCAAGGCAGACAGCGCATCCCGCAGTTCCACCCCGCTGGCCGGCAAGAGCATGCTGATAGTGGATTCCGACCCGGTGCACCTAGCGCAACAAGCCTGGTGCTGCAGGCATTTGGGCATGAACGTAATAACGGCGTCATCCGCCGCAGATGCTCTTGCATCTCTGAGCGGAAAGGCCATGGATGCCATATTAATGGGCAACAATATATCGGGAATGCAAAGTCCACAATTGGCTGTGGAGATTCGCAATCTGGCCAACAACACGCACACACCGATTATTCTCGTCATGACCGGCTCCATTACCGATGCAGAGCCTTTAGACGACCAGTTCCATGCACGTCTGTTCAGACCGATGCGCACGCGGGTTCTGGCACGAACGATAGAAGAAGCACTAAGAGGTGGCGACAGGCCACCAGCGCCAATCAAGAAGAGCTCACCATCAGGCAGGCACAATACATCTGCGCTGCTGCGCCCATGTGTGCTCGTTGCCGAGGATAACGTCACTAATCGCAAGCTGATGTTGATGATGCTAGCCAAGCTGGGAGTCAGCCCCGACATTGCCGAAAATGGGCTGGAGGTGCTTGATGCCCTGCGCCGCAAGCGTTACGACCTGATATTTATGGATATACATATGCCGCAGATGGACGGAATTGAAGCAACCCGGGAGATCATCAAAACAATGGGATCGTCCCGCCCGCGCATTGTCGCGGTCACGGCCAATGTATCGCAAAATGACCGCGATCTCTGTTTGGAGGCGGGAATGGACGACTACCTATCCAAACCGGTCGTGCCCGATGCACTCAAGCAGGTAATAGATGCTTCCAGCGTAACAGGGTGCGCACAAAAGGCAGTGCATGATAGCTACGAAGCGGCACATTTAGACCACGAGCTGATCGCAACGCTCAAAGAGGTTTTTCGTGGCGAGCAAGAAAAGCTGGGCGAACTCCTGAAGGAGTTTCTCACCGAAGCCAGTACGCGCGTGGAGATGATTTCTGTAGCTGTTGAAGCGCGCGATTTCGCCACGATCATTTCGGTAGCGCACAAGCTAAAAGGCTCGGCGGCAGGAGTCGGTGCAAAAGGGCTTGCACAGGCCGCCTACCGGCTCCAATGCGCCGGACTCAATAATGATCTCGGGATAATCAATAGCCTGACGCCAGAACTCCAACTTATTCTGTTATCCACTAGAGAAGCGCTTCGATCGCTGATTCCAGACGCTGCCAGAGCGGCGCCATTAAACGATAGCAGATCAACTGATAATCAGGTCGGTTCCTTATATTGATCTTCCAGCAGCTTGGCTTGCGCCGCCGCCAGGCGTGCGATGGGCACGCGCGGCCCCGAGCAGGAAACGTAGTTGAGCCCGATGTGATGGCAAAAATGGATGGAGCCGGGATGCCCGCCATGTTCGCCGCAAATGCCGACCTTTAGCTCCGCGTTGGTCTCGCGGCCCTTCCCCACCGCCATCTTCATCAATTGTCCCACGCCCTTGATGTCCAGCACTTCGAACGGGTTGTCTTCCAGAATGCCGGTCTCGTTGTAAGCGGGCAGGAATTTATTTTCCGCATCCTCGCGGCTGAAGGAAAACGTGGCCTGGGTCAGGTCATTGGTGCCGAAAGAGAAAAATTCGGCGGTTTCCGCCATGCGCCCGGCGCGCACGCAGGCGCGTACCACTTCCAGCATCGAGCCAAACTTGAATTGCACATTGATGCCGTGGGTTGCATTCACTTCCTGGTGGATGCGCTGAACGTAACTGTGGATGCGTTTAAGTTCTTCCACCGTGGCTACTTGCGGCACCATGATCTCGGGATAGATTTCGATGCCGTCTTTGGCGCACAGCGCGGCGGCTTCCAGAATCGCCCGTATCTGCATCGAGTAGATTTCAGGATAAGTGATGCCCAGCCGCACGCCGCGATGGCCCAGCATCGGGTTGACTTCGGCCAGGGCCCTGACCTTTTTCAAAATCACTTCCTTCTTGCCGATCACGTCCTCTTCCAGATGTGATTCCTTGAAGTCGCCCAGCCCGCCCATCAGCTTGGTTAACCCGTCGGCATATTGCTGGTAAAGTTTGGGGTTAAGCAGCTGGAGAGTGTCCGGCAATTCCTCCAGACCCTTGATGGTGTCGCGCAGCTGATGCAGGTGGGCAATTTCCAATTCAAGTTGTGCGGCGGTGGGCAAAAATTCGTGCATCGGCGGGTCGAGCAGGCGCACCGTCACCGGCAGCCCCTTCATCGCCTTGAAGATACCCTTGAAGTCGGTGCGCTGAATCGGCAGCAGACGATCCAGCGCGGACTGGCGGTCTTCCTGCGTTTCGGCCAAGATCATCTCCTGCACGATGGGCAGCCTGTCGGTGCTGTTGAACATGCGTTCGGTGCGGCACAGGCCGATACCCATCGCGCCAAATTCCCTTGCGCGCATGGCATCATCAGGCGTGTCCGCATTCGCCATCACCTTCAGTTTTGCCACTTCGTCCGCCCATGCCAGCAGCGTGGCCATTTCCTCGGAAAACTCCGCTTTCACCGTGGGAACTTCCCCGGCGTAAACATACCCGGTGCCTCCGTCTATGGTGATGACATCGCCTTCCTGCAGCGTGGTTTCTCCGATCTGGGCATTGCGCAAATGGTCGTTGATCACGATCTGGTCGCAACCCGAAACGCAGGGCTTGCCCATACCGCGTGCAACCACTGCGGCATGCGATGTCTTGCCACCGCGGCTGGTCAAAATACCCTGCGCCTGGAAAAAGCCGTGGATGTCTTCCGGCTTGGTTTCCTCGCGCACCAGGATGATTTTCTCGCCGGCGCGTCCGCGCGCTTCGGCGGTATCCGCATCGAACACAATCTTGCCGGAGGCCGCACCGGGCGAGGCCGGGAGCCCCTGCGCCAAAGACTTGCCGTGGAAATTCGGCGCCAATTGCGGAACCAGCAACTGTTCCAGTATCGCAGGCTCAACGCGCAGCAGGGCGCGCTCCTTGGAAATCAGCCCCTCCTTGAGCATTTCCACCGAAGTGCGCACCATGGCGCGCGCGTTCATTTTTCCATTGCGCGTTTGCAGGCAATACAGAATGCCCTTCTCGATGGTGAATTCGAAATCCTGCACCTCATGGTAATGCGACTCCAGCCGGTTATGCAGCGTCATCAGTTGACGGTAAATCTCCGGCATCTCCTGTTCCATTTCGGCGATGGCCTTGGGCGTGCGTATCCCCGCCACCACGTCCTCGCCCTGCGCATTGACCAGATATTCGCCGTAGATCACGTTCTCGCCGGTGCCGGGGTTGCGCGTGAAGCCCACGCCGGTGCCGGAATCATTGCCCATGTTGCCGAATACCATGGTGCAGATATTGACTGCCGTGCCATAGGCTTGATCCTTGGTGATCCTGAACTGTTTGCGGTAATCCACCGCGCGCTTGCCCATCCACGAGCGGAACACCGCACCCACGGAAATTTCCAGCTGTTCGTAGGGGTCCTGCGGGAATGGCTTGCCGGTGTGGTGCCTGACAATGGCCAGAAATTCGTCCGCCAGCTCCTTGAGGTGTTCGGCGGTCAAGTCCACATCCAGAGGCGCGCCATATTTGCGCTTGATGGCAGCCATGCGTTCGTCAAAATGTTCGTCGCTGATGTTGAGCGCGATCTTGCCGAATAATTGAATAAAGCGGCGAAAGGCATCATAGGCAAAGCGCGCATTGCCGGTTTGCTTGATCAAGCCCTTGAGCGAAGTCTCGTTGAGTCCGAGGTTGAGGATGGTGTCCATCATGCCCGGCATGGACATGGAGGAGCCGGAACGCACCGAGACGAGCAAGGGGTTCTCGCCGCTGCCAAAGCCCTTGCCGGTTTTCTTTTCAAGCTCCAGCATGTAGTTCCTGATTTCCGCCATCAGCCCATCCGGCAATTTGTTTTTTTCCAGATAGGCAATGCACGCATCGGTGGTGATGGTGAAACCCGGGGGAACGTTCAAGCCGATCTGTGTCATTTCGCACAGATTCGCGCCCTTGCCCCCCAGCAGCATCTTGTTCTTGCCATCCCCCTGTTCAAATGCGTAAATGTATTTTTTGCCGCTAGTCATTACACTCCCCTATTTCAAATTTCGATTTGGCTGCACAGGGTGGGCACGTGTGCCCACCGTTCTTCCTGCACATCCAGATTATGCGTCAGTCGGTTTTTTCTTGGCATCCGCTTCGCTGCCCTCGCCGGAACCACTCGCCATCTGCTCGTAAATCGCGTAGCGCTTCTGCAGTTCGTTTTCGTAGGATGCAGCCAGAGCTTTTCCACCATCGCTATCCATGTTCTTCACCAGACCGCGGAAGCGCGGCTCGTTCTTGATGAACTCACGGTAAGACACCGAGGGCTTCTGTGAATCCAGCGAGAGCGGGTTCTTGCCTTCCTGTTCGCGGCGCGGGTCGTAGCGGTACAGCGGCCAGTGGCCGGTGCTGACCGCCAGCTCCTGTTGCTGGTGTTGCTTGCTCATCTCGTAGCCATGCTCGACACAGGGGCTGTAGGCAATGATCAGCGACGGTCCGTCGAAAGATTCGGCCTCGATAAAGGTCTTTAGGGTATGGGTATCCTTCGCACCGTAGGCGACATGAGCGACGTAGACGTGGCCGTAGCTCATGGCGATCTGCCCCAGATCCTTCTTGCCGGTAGGCTTGCCGCCGGCGGCAAATTTGGCCGTGGCGCCGCGCGGTGTGGCCTTGGACATCTGCCCGCCGGTGTTGGAATAGACTTCGGTATCGAGCACCAGGATGTTGACGTTGCGGCCGGAAGCCAGCACGTGATCCAGGCCGCCGAAACCGATATCGTAGGCCCAGCCGTCGCCGCCGAATATCCACACGCTTTTCTTCACCAGATATTCGGCCAGGCTTTCCAGTTGCCGCGCCTCGGCGCCATCAATGCCGGCCAGCGCCTTGCGCAGTTGCTCGACGCGCTCGCGCTGGGCGAAGATGCCGGCCTCCGTGGTTTGGTCGGCATTGAGGATGGCATCCGCCAGCGCGCCGTCAACACGACCCCTTAACTTCTTCAGCAGCTCGGTGGCATGTTCGGCGTGCTTGTCGAGGCTGACGCGGAAGCCCAAGCCGAATTCGGCGTTGTCCTCGAATAGCGAGTTTGCCCAGGCCGGGCCGCGCCCTTCGGCGTTCTTGGTGTAGGGCGTGGTGGGCAGGTTGCCGCCGTAGATCGAGGAACAGCCGGTGGCGTTGGCGATCACCATGCGGTCGCCGAACAACTGAGTGGCCAGCTTGATATAGGGCGTTTCACCGCAACCGACACAGGCTGAGGAAAACTCGAACAACGGCTGCAACATCATTGCGCCCTTGATGGTGGAGGTGCGCAACTTGGTGCGGTCGAATTCCGGCAGCTTGAGGAAGAATTCGAAGTTTTCCTTTTCCTGTTCGCGCAACGGCACGATGTCGCGCATGTTGATCGCCTTGTAGGTCGGATCGGTCTTGGATACCGCCGGGCAGATGTCCACACACAGCGTGCAGCCGGTACAATCCTCCGGCGCTACCTGGTAGGTGACGTGCATGCCCTGCTCGAATTCCTTGCCCTTGATCTGGATATGCTTGAAGGTGGGCGGCGCATTCTTGGCCAGTTCGGCGGGAAATACCTTGGAACGGATGGCGGTATGAGGACAGACAAGCGCACATTTGCCGCAGTAGATGCACAGCTCTTCGTCCCATACCGGAATTTCCAGCGCCAGATTGCGCTTGTCCCAGACCGCAGTGCCGGTAGGCCAGGTGCCATCGGGGGGCAGCGCGCTCACCGGCAGACGGTCACCGCGGCCGGCCATGATCTCGGCGGTCACGCGTTTGACGAAATCCGGCGCATGGGCACCCACCGGTTCGGGCATTTCGAAATCGCTGGTAGCGGCGGCAGGAACCTTCACCTTGTGCAGGTTGGCAATGGTTTCATCGATCGCCTTCCAGTTGGCTTCCACCACTGCCCTGCCCTTCTTGCTGTAGGACTTCTCGGCGGCAGACTTGATTTTTTCGATTGCCAGTTCACGCGGCAATACGCCGGAAATGGCGAAGAAGCAGGTCTGCATGATGGTGTTGATGCGGCTGCCCATGCCGGTAGCCCTGGCGATGGCATAGGCATCGATCACGTAGAATTCAATTTTCTTGTCGATGATCTGCTGCTGCATCTTGCGCGTCAGCAGATTCCACGCCTTGTCCGGCGCCGTCGGCGTGTTGACCAGGAATACCGCACCCTGGGCGGCGTAATCCAGCATTTCATAACGCTCCAGAAATACCGGCTGATGGCAGCCGATGAAATTCGCCTCGTTGCTGCCGATCAGGTAGGGCGAGTGAATCGGCTTGGGCGAGAAACGCAGGTGGGAGACGGTGACCGCGCCGGCTTTTTTCGAGTCATAGACGAAATAGCCCTGGGCGTAGAGCTCGGTCTCCTCGCCCATGATCTTGATGGTGTTCTTGTTGGCGCCCACCGTGCCGTCCGAGCCCAGGCCGTAGAACAGGCAGCGGTTCACGCCGCGGCTGGCATCGTTGCGGAAATTCGCATCCCATTTCAGGCTGGTATGGGTGACATCGTCGATGATGCCGACGGTGAAATGGTTCTTTGGCTGGTCCTTTTTCAGCTCGTCGAACACCCCCTTGATCATGCCCGGCGTGAATTCCTTGGAGGACAGTCCGTAGCGGCCGCCCACCACACGCGGCATGCTGGTGAATTTGCCGGCGCCGGAGGTGAAGGCTTCGGCAAAAGCCGTCACCACATCCTTGTACAGCGGTTCGCCGTCGGCTCCCGGCTCCTTGGTACGGTCAAGAGCGGCAATGCACCTGGCCGTGGCCGGAATAACCTTGAGCAACTCGTCGGCCACAAAGGGGCGGTACAGGCGCACTTTCACTATGCCCACCTTCTCGCCATGAGCAGTCAGGTGTTCCACCGTTTCCTCCGCCGCATCCGCGCCCGACCCCATCAGGATCATGACCCGCTCGGCATCCGGCGCGCCGACGTAGTCATACAGGTGATACTGGCGGCCAGTGAGCCGGGCGAATTTATCCATCGCTTTCTGCACAATGCCGGGCATGGCATCGTAAAACGAATTGACCGTTTCGCGCGCCTGGAAATACACATCCGGGTTCTGCGCCGTACCGCGGATCACCGGATGATCGGGCGTCAGCGCGCGTGCGCGGTGGGCGAACACCAGCTTGTCATCGATCATCTCGCGCACCACTTCGAATGGCACCTGCTCGACCTTGGCCACCTCGTGGGATGTGCGGAAACCATCGAAAAAATGCAGGATGGGTATGCGCGACTCCAGCGTCGCGGCCTGTGCGATCAGTGCCATATCCATCGCCTCCTGCACCGAGTTGGAAGCGAGAAAGGCAAAACCGGTCGAGCGCGCCGACATCACATCGCTGTGGTCACCGAAAATCGACAGCCCCTGGGCCGCCAGCGAGCGCGCCGCCACGTGCATGACAAATGGTGTCAGCTCGCCGGCGATCTTGTACATATTGGGGATCATCAGCAACAGGCCCTGCGAGGCGGTAAAGGTGGTCGCTAGTGAGCCGGTTTGCAACGCACCATGAATCGCGCCGGCGGCGCCGCCTTCGCTCTGCATGGTGACCACCTCGGGAACCGTGCCCCACAGGTTGGGTATGCGGGTTGCTGACCAGACATCGGAATACTCACCCATCGGCGAGGAAGGGGTAATCGGATAAATTGCGATTACCTCGTTGGTCAGGTGGGCAATATAGGCAGCGGCTTCATTCCCGTCGATCGTAACCATATGCGCTTGGTGCATCAAAAAACTCCTTCAATCAGTATTAATGTATCCGGTTGTCCGGAGATAAATAAAAAACCTTACTTGTTCTTTCTCTCAATCACTTCGTGCATAATCGAGCAAAAATAACACCCATCGCATGGCTCATTTCGCCACCGGGTTCTATCAACATGTTGGCGCGGGAACTTAACGAAAATTTTTGTGAACGGCAATTCTATAACAAAGGCCTCGGTACAGCCACTGTGATTGCTAATGCCGAATTAAAAACAGGGTTTGGAATAAATGCCGCGTTCAGTCTAAATGGGAACCCCTAGCGAATTACCATTGAGCACAGCAGGACGATGCCGCTATAATGCCGCATTTGAAAACCCGGGCAGCGACCGGCAGAAACATGCAACCCAACTATCATCCAGCCGTATGCAGGATAATTCGTGATTAAAAAAATACTCGTCGCCAACCGCGGTGAAATTGCCGTCCGTATTGTGCGTGCCTGCTCCGAAATGGGCATCAAGTCGGTCGCCATCTACACCGATGCCGACCGCCATGCGCTGCACGTGAAAAAGGCGGACGAGGCCTACCACATCGGCTCCGAGCCGGTGACCGGCTATCTCAACGCGCACAACATCGTCAACATAGCGGTTATCTCGGGATGCGACGCGCTGCATCCGGGCTATGGTTTCCTTGCGGAGAATCCCGAGCTGGCGGAAATTTGCGCCCGCCGCGACATCAAGTTCATCGGCCCGAATGCGGACGTCATCCGCCAGATGGGCGATAAAGTCCAGGCGCGCAATGCCATGATAGCCGCCGGTATTCCATGCGTGCCGGGCAGCGACGGCAACCTCGCCGGTGTTGAAGAGGCGCGCGCACTGGCAAAAAAAATCGGCTACCCCGTGATGCTCAAGGCCACCAATGGCGGTGGCGGCCGCGGCATTCGCCGTTGCGACAGCGACAAAGACCTGATCAGCAACTACGAGCGCGTGATCTCGGAAGCCAACAAGGCCTTTGGCCAGCCGGAAGTCTTTCTGGAAAAATGCGTGGTCAACCCGCGGCATATCGAGGTGCAGGTGCTGGGCGACAGCCACGGCAATGTGATCCATCTGTTCGAGCGCGACTGCTCCATCCAGCGCCGCAACCAGAAACTGATCGAAATTGCCCCCTCGCCACAGATCACCCAAGCGCAGCGCGAATATATCGGCAATCTTGGGGTCAAGGCCGCGCGGGCCGTGGGTTATGAAAACGCGGGCACCATCGAATTCCTGCTCGACCAGGACAACCATTTCTATTTCATGGAAATGAACACCCGCATACAGGTCGAACATACCGTGACGGAAACCATTACCGGCATCGACATCGTGCAGGAGCAGATCCGCATCGCCGACGGTCAGCCCTTGAGTTTTCGCCAGGAGGACGTGCAGCGCAGCGGCTATGCCATGGAGTTTCGCATCAACGCCGAGGATCCGAAGAACGACTTCCTGCCCAGCTTCGGCCGCATCACGCGCTATTTCGCGCCAGGCGGTCCGGGGGTGCGCACCGACGGGGCGATCTACACGGGTTATCACATCCCGCCTTACTACGACTCCATGTGCATGAAGCTCACCATATGGGCGCTGGACTGGGAAAAGCTCCTCAACCGGGCGCGGCGCGCCTTGAACGACATGGGCGTATACGGCGTCAAGACCACCATCCCCTATCACCTGCAGATCTTGAATTCAGCCGAGTTCCGCAGCGGCCGCTTCCACACCGGCTTCGTGGAACAACACCCGGAACTGTTAAACTATTCGACGCGCCAGCCGCCGCGCGACCTGGCGGCGGCGATCTCGGCCGCGGTCATCGTCCACAGGGGCTTGTGAGCCCGGACAGGGCTCCGTGCCTCGCCTTGCGCGTCTTGGAATGAACGCTACACTCAAGGGACCTCTGATTAAGCCGATCAAGCGGATGATGGCAAGGCGGAAAGGCGCGAGGAAGCGAGGAAGCGCGGTTTACACGCTAGTAAATGAGCATTCCGCGCGCCTGTCCAACACCGCCCGCGCCGCTTCAGCGACTTAATCAGAGGTTCCTCAACATGCCGGCAGTGGAAAGACAAACATGCCCAGCGTCAAGATAACCGATACCATCCTGCGCGACGCGCACCAGTGCCTGATCGCCACGCGCATGCGCACCGAAGACATGCTGCCGATCTGTGACCGCCTGGACCGGGCGGGTTACTGGTCGCTGGAAGTCTGGGGCGGTGCCACCTTCGACGCCTGTTTACGATTCCTCAAGGAAGACCCCTGGGAACGCCTGCGCCGCCTGCGCGCGGCGCTGCCCCACGTGCGCCTGCAGATGCTGTTGCGCGGCCAGAACCTGCTCGGTTACCGCCATTACTCCGACGACGTGGTGCGCACCTTCACGAAGCGCGCCGCCGCCAACGGCATCGACGTGTTCCGCGTCTTTGACGCCATGAACGACATACGTAATCTGTGCACCGCCGTCGAGGCCGTCAAGGAAACGGGCAAGCACGCCCAGGGCACGATCTGCTACACCACCAGTCCAGTGCACGATATTCCCCAGTTCGTCGCCATGGCCCGCGAGCTTGAGGCCATGGGCTGCGACAGCATCGCCATCAAGGACATGGCCGGACTGCTGACGCCCATGACCTGTGCCGCGCTGGTGAGCAGCCTGGCCGCCGCGGTCAAGGTGCCCTTGCACCTGCACTGTCACGCCACTTCCGGCCTGGCCGACATGTGCCACCTCAAGGCCATCGAGAACGGCTGTTATCACGTCGACACCGCTATCTCGGCGTTCGCCGGCGGTGCCAGCCATACGCCCACCGAGGCCATGGTGGCCGCCCTGCACGGCACCGAGTACGACACCGGTCTGGACCTGGGGTTGTTGCAAGAGATCGGGTTCTATTTCCGCGATATACGCAAGAAGTACCAGCGCTTCGAAAGCGAGTTCACGGGGGTCGATACCCGGGTGCACGTCAACCAGGTGCCGGGCGGCATGATTTCCAATCTCTACGCCCAGTTGCGCGAACAGGGGGCGCTCGGGCGCATGCACGAGGTGCTGGAGGAAATCCCGCGCGTGCGTGAGGATCTGGGTTATCCGCCGCTGGTCACGCCCACCTCCCAGATCGTCGGCACCCAGGCGGTGCTGAACGTGCTGACCGGCGAGCGCTACAAGATGATCACCAACGAGGTCAAACTGTACCTGCAAGGCCGCTACGGCAAGGCGCCCGGACCGGTCAACCCGGTCGTGCGCCAGCAGGCCATAGGCAACGCGGAGGTCATCGAATGCCGGCCCGCCGACCTGCTAC
>JAGWMH010000254.1 GCA_028871775.1 Betaproteobacteria bacterium | reverse complement strand
ATCGAGCAAAGGGATTATCCAGTACTGCGGTCATCGTCATCCTGGCCCGGCGCATTGCACGCACCGCTTGGTCGATGTACACCTACAAAACCGAATTTGATCCTGGACGCCTTACGAAAAGCTTGACTTGAACCATAGAATCTATTGGCGAAGCCGGTCCTCAGTTGAATATGGGCTGTCCTGGAAACGGCTGTCGGCAGTTTTGCAGGAATCATATTCACTCTCATTGCAACGGCATCGGCGGTGGCGTGCGCGCAACAGGCTCATGTTAGAATGCACCGCGACAGATTCCGTCAAGCGAATCCAAGGCAACAGATATTCAGGAAAACCGATGAATCAGAAATCTCAGGCGCATGGCGCCCCGGCCAAGTTGGTAATCGCATCGCGCGAAAGCGCGTTGGCAATGTGGCAGGCAGAACACATCCGTGACCGGCTGCGTGCGTTATACCCGCAAACCACAGTCAGCATATTGGGCATGACCACGCAGGGAGACCAAATCCTGAATGTCACCCTGGCCAAGATCGGCGGCAAGGGCCTGTTCGTGAAAGAACTGGAAACCGCGCTGGAAAACGGCAGCGCCGACATCGCCGTGCATTCGCTGAAAGACGTGCCGATGAACTTGCCGGAAGGTTTCATGCTGGCCTGCATCGGCGAGCGCGAAGACCCGCGCGATGCGCTCGTCTCGAACAATTACCCCAACCTGGAGGCCCTGCCCGCGGGCAGCGTGGTGGGCACCTCCAGCCTGCGCCGCGAAAGCCAGCTGCGCGCGCGCTTTCCGCAACTGAGAATCGAGCCGTTGCGCGGCAACGTGCAGACCCGTTTGCGCAAGCTGGATGAAGGGCAGTATGCCGCCATCATCCTGGCGGCTGCAGGCTTGAAGCGTTTGGGGCTGGGCGGCCGCATCCGCAGCATTATTTCCAGCGACGACAGCCTGCCCGCCGTGGGGCAGGGTGCGCTGGGTATCGAATGCCTGGCGAGCCGTGCCGACCTGAAGGCGGTGCTGGCGCCGTTGCACCATGCCGATACCGCTGCCTGTGTGCTGGCGGAACGCGCCATGAGCCGCGCGCTGCAGGGCAGCTGCCAGGTGCCGCTGGGCGGCTTCGCCGAAGTGACCGGCGGCAAGCTGCGCATGCGCGGCTTCGTCGCCACACCAAATGGCTCGCGCCTGCTGCGCGCCGAGCGCACCGGCAGCGCGAGCGACCCGGAGGCGCTGGGCAGCGCCGTGGCGCAGGATCTGCTGGCGCAGGGCGCGGGGGTGATACTCGCGGCGCTGGCCCTGTAAACCGGGAAGAACAATTCAAGCCGCAGAGAACACAGAGTTGTTTTGGCTGCGACATAACCTGAAGGTTAGTCTCCGCCGCAACAAACGCCAGCCAAATCGCTGGTTATGTGGCAAATAAATTTATGACCCCCACCCTTCCTCTCGCCGGATTGAACATAGTGGTGACCCGCCCGCGCGAGCAGGCGGCGCAACTGGCGCAGCGCATCGAGCAGGCAGGCGGCAACGCCATATTGTTTCCGCTGCTGGAAATCAGCCCGGCAACCGACCCGCAGCCACTGCATGGACTCATCACACGATTACATGAATTCAACCTTGCCATTTTCATCAGCCCCAATGCGGTGCGCTACGGCATGGAGGCCATCCATGCTGCAGGCGCTTTGCCTGCCCAGCTAAAAATTGCCACGGTGGGGCAAGGCAGCGCCAAGGCGCTGCGCGACCTGGGCGTACAGAAAATCATCGCGCCGCAGAACCGCTTCGACAGCGAGGCGCTGCTGGCGCTGCCCGAATTGCAGGACGTGAAGGGCTGGCGCGTGGTGATTTTCCGCGGCGACGGCGGGCGGGAATTGCTGGGCGACACCCTCAAGGCGCGCGGCGCCACGGTGGAATATGCCGAATGCTACCGGCGCGCCAAGCCGCAACAGGATGCCGGTGCATTGCTCGCCGCCGATCCCCATGCCATTGCCGTGACCAGCAGCGAGGCGCTCGGTTATTTGTGGGATATGCTCGATGAGCCAGGCAGGGCGCGGCTTGCCAACGTACCGCTATTCGTGCCGCACGCACGCATTGCCGAAGCCGCACATCGTTTGGGCTGGCGCAATGTGATACCGACTGCGGGCGGAGATGACGGTTTGTTCTCGGGTTTGGTAGCATGGGCAGAAAACCGGAAGCCAACATGAACGAGCAATCACCATCCGCAGAGCAAAACACTTCCGCCGCACCTGCTGCTGCGGCGCCTTTCGCGCCGCACCACAATCCGGTGGCAAATGTGCTTGCGCGCATGAGCATCATGCAGCTGACGCTGGCCGTGGTGCTGGCGCTGTTCCTGTGGCAATGGTTCGATGCGCACCGCCAGATCGGCAACATGCAGCAGGAACTGGCGCGCCGGCTGGCCGAGATGGAAGGCAACAACAAGGCCAGCCAGCTGCTGGTTGCGCAAGGGCAGGAGGCCACGCGCGAACTGGCCGCCAAAGTGGCGCTGCTGGAAGCGCGTTATGCCGAGACGCAAAACCAGCGCTCTGCGCTGGAGGCGCTGTATCAGGAATTGTCCAGCAGCCGCGACGAAACCGTTCTGGCGCAAGTGGAACAGATGCTGCTGATCGCCGGGCAGCAATTGCAGCTTTCCGCCAATGTGAAGGCCGCGCTGATTGCCATGCAGCAGGCCGACGAATACCTCAAGCGCATGGACCGCGCCGGGCTGAACAGCTTGCGCAAGACCATCAGCCGCGACATGGACAAGCTGCGAGTGCTGCCCAATGTGGACGTGGCGGGCATCAACCTCCGCCTCGACAGCCTTGTCGCCGCAGTGGATGCGCTGCCGCTGGCGCAGGATATCCGCCTGGCACAGGAACCAGTGGCGCCCGCGCCCGCGGCATCCGCCGGATCGAGCTGGCAGAAGCTGCTGCATGAAATCTGGCAAGACGCGAAGCAACTGGTGCGCATCGAAAACATGCAAAAACCAGAGCTGCCCCTGCTCTC
>JAGWMH010000011.1 GCA_028871775.1 Betaproteobacteria bacterium | reverse complement strand
ATTTGAGCGTACCAAGCCGCACGTGAACGTGGGCACGATAGGGCACGTGGACCACGGCAAGACCACCCTGACGGCGGCGATCACCACCGTACTGTCGAAGAAATTTGGCGGCGAAGCCAAGGCCTACGACCAGATCGACGCGGCGCCGGAAGAAAAGGCGCGCGGCATCACCATCAACACCGCGCACGTCGAATACGAAACGGCCAACCGCCATTACGCCCACGTGGACTGCCCGGGGCATGCCGACTACATCAAGAACATGATCACCGGTGCGGCCCAGATGGACGGCGCGATCCTGGTGGTATCCGCCGCCGACGGCCCGATGCCGCAGACCCGCGAGCACATCCTGCTGGCGCGCCAGGTCGGCGTACCCTACATCGTCGTCTACATGAACAAGGCCGACATGGTGGACGACGCCGAACTGCTGGAACTGGTCGAAATGGAAGTGCGCGAACTCCTGTCCAAATACGAATTTCCCGGCGATGACACCCCGATCGTCATCGGCAGCGCGCTCAAGGCCCTGCAAGGCGACCAGAGCGAACTGGGCGAACCCTCCATCTTCAGGCTGGCCGAAGCGCTGGACAGCTACATCCCCGAACCCAAGCGCGCCCTGGACGGCGCCTTCCTGATGCCGGTCGAAGACGTGTTCTCCATCTCCGGCCGCGGCACCGTGGTGACCGGGCGCGTCGAGCGCGGCATCATCAAGGTCGGCGAAGAAATCGAAATCGTCGGCCTCAAGCCCACCCTCAAGACCACCTGCACCGGCGTGGAAATGTTCCGCAAACTGCTCGACCAGGGTCAGGCGGGCGACAACGTCGGCGTGCTGCTGCGCGGCACCAAGCGCGAAGAAGTCGAGCGCGGCCAGGTGCTGGCCAAGCCCGGCTCGATCACCCCGCACACCAAATTCACCGCCGAGATCTACGTGCTGAGCAAGGACGAGGGCGGCCGCCACACCCCGTTCTTCCAGGGCTATCGTCCCCAGTTCTACTTCCGCACCACCGACGTCACCGGTGCGGTTGAACTGGCCGCAGGCACCGAAATGGTGATGCCGGGCGACAACGTCTCGGTGACGGTGAACCTGATCGCCCCGATCGCGATGGAAGAAGGCCTGCGCTTCGCGATACGCGAGGGCGGGCGCACCGTCGGCGCCGGCGTGGTGGCGAAGATCATCGAGTAGGAACCAGTCGTAAGCCATTAGACGTTAGTCGCTAGTTAAAGCAAAATCCGCGCAGCGGACAATACCAACTAACGGCTAGCGACTAAAGACTATCAACTGTTTTTAGGCCAGTAGCTCAATTGGTAGAGTATCGGTCTCCAAAACCGAGGGTTGGGGGTTCGAGACCCTCCTGGCCTGCCACACAAGTAAACGGCCGTATAAATAATGGCCATACAGGTAACGGATAGAACGCGCATGACGGACAAAATTAAATTAGGCGTGGCTTTCCTGCTGGTTATAGCGGGTATTGCTGGGTTTTATGCGTTGCACGAAAGCGCTGCCATAGTGAAGCTGGCGTCGGTGTTGTCGGGTATGTTGCTGGCGGTTGCAGTGGGCTGGACGACTGAGCCGGGCAAGCGCCTGTTCATGTTCGGCAAGGAATCCGTGGCCGAGGCCAAGCGTGTGGTGTGGCCGACGCGCAAGGAAACCATGCAGACTACAGCCATAGTGATCATGTTCGCGGTGATCATGGCGCTGTTCTTGTGGATGGTCGATGCCAGCCTGATGTTGTTGGTCAATAAACTGATGGGGCGGAGTGAGTGATGACAAAGCGTTGGTATGTTGTTCATACGTACTCGCAGTTTGAGAAAAGCGTGCAGCGCGCCCTGCTAGAGCGCATCGCGCGCGCCGGCATGGAAGATAAATTCGGCCAGATACTGGTGCCGGTGGAAGAGGTGGTGGAGCTGAAGTCCGGCCAGAAAAACATCAGCGAGCGTAAATTTTTCCCTGGTTATGTGCTGGTCGAAATGGACATGACCGATGAAAGCTGGCATCTGGTCAAGAGCACACCCAAGGTGACCGGGTTTCTGGGCGGTTCGGCGATGAAGCCTACGCCCATCAGCGAAAAAGAAGTGCAGAATATCATGCAGCAAATGCAGGCCGGGGTGGAGAAGCCCAGGCCCAAGGTGCTGTTCGAGGTGGGCGAAGCGGTGCGTGTCAAGGAAGGCCCATTCACCGATTTCCACGGCACGGTGGAAGGCGTCAATTACGACAAGAACAAACTGAAGGTTGCGGTGACCATTTTCGGGCGCTCGACACCCGTGGAACTGGATTTCGGGCAAGTCGAAAAAGCCTGATGAATGCAGCCCTGGTGATTCAGGGTTGAGTGGTAGATGTAGTGTTTTTTAACGGGGAGCGTATTGAAAGAACGTTCCAAAAACCGTAGCGAGCGGCTTGAGTGCAAGGCGCACGGAACGCAGCGACCGAGACATACCATTGGGTAGGCGAGGAAGCGAGTACCGCGCAACGCAGCAATCGAGTCGCGTAGTAGGTTTTGGAACGTTCTTTGCGGTATGCGTTTAACCCACTGATAAGGAGTAGTAACGTGGCAAAGAAAATAGTCGGCTATATCAAGCTGCAAGTGCCCGCTGGCAAGGCAAATCCCAGCCCGCCCATCGGCCCGGCATTGGGTCAGCGCGGTTTGAACATCATGGAGTTCTGCAAGGCGTTCAACGCCCAGACTCAGGGCGTAGAGCCCGGTCTGCCGATCCCAGTGGTGATTACCGCCTTCGCGGACAAGAGCTTCACCTTCATCATGAAGACGCCTCCCGCGACCATTCTGATCAAGAAGGCCGCCGGTGTGCAGAAGGGCAGCAAGACGCCCCATACCGACAAGGTAGGCAAACTGACCCGCAAGCAGGCGGAAGACATCGCAACGACCAAGATGCCCGACCTGACCGCAGCCGACATGGATGCCGCGGTGCGCACCATTGCCGGCAGCGCGCGCAGCATGGGCATTACCGTTGAGGGGGTGAAATAACATGGCACAAGTATCCAAACGTTATAAGGCGCTGGCTGCCAAGGTGGACCGCAACAAACTGTATCCGCTGGCCGATGCGCTGAACCTGGTGAAAGAAACCGCCAGGGCGAAGTTCGACGAATCCATAGACGTGGCGGTGAATCTCGGCATTGATGCCAAGAAATCCGACCAGTTGGTGCGCGGCTCCGTGGTGCTGCCCAAGGGCACCGGCAAAACCGTGCGTGTGGCCGTGTTTTCCCAGGGCGCCAAGGCTGAGGAAGCTAGGGCAGCAGGTGCGGATATAGTCGGTTTCGAAGATCTCGCGGAAAGCATCAAGGCAGGCAAAATGGATTTTGATGTGGTTATCGCATCTCCAGACGCCATGCGCATCGTTGGCCAGCTCGGCCAGATACTCGGCCCGCGCGGCCTGATGCCTAATCCCAAGGTGGGCACGGTGACCGCCGATGTGGCGGGCGCAGTGAAGAACGCCAAGGCCGGCCAGGTACAGTACCGCACCGACAAGAACGGCATCGTGCAATGCACTATCGGGCGCGCCTCGTTCGCGCCGGAGGCGTTGCGCGAAAATCTGCTGGCGCTGATTGACGCGTTGAACAAGGCCAGACCCGCTGCTGCCAAGGGTGTGTACCTGAAAAAGGTGTCCGTCTCCAGCACCATGGGCGTCGGCATCCGCGTTGAACAAGCCAGTTTGGTTGGGTAAGTTCTGATTTGAATTTGCGGCATGGTGAGTTGAATGAACCATGCCGCTTGCAATCTTTGGACTGCTGGCATGATAGGCAGATTGTCAAAGACCGTAGGCACCGGAAACGCGGTTGGTTGACGGTTTAATTGGCGGGGTGACCTGTCAGCCCACGTAGATGGTGTGCCCGCGAGCAGGAAGTTGTGTGGTTTTCTTCCTGACTTAAGGACGCTGTTATCAACCAAGGAACACGCAAGTGTTCCGGTTTTAGATGGAGGAAGACTTTGGGTCTTAATCTGCAGGAAAAACAGGCGGTGGTGTCCGAGGTCAGCGCACAAGTGGCGCAGGCCCAGACTATCGTCCTGGCAGAGTACCGTGGCATCGAGGTCAGCGACATCACCAAGTTGCGTGCCAATGCGCGCAAGTCCGGGGTGTATTTCCACGTGTTGAAAAACACGCTGGCGCGCCGTGCGGTGCAAGGCACTCCCTTTGAGGCGTTAGCCGAAAAGATGGTCGGGCCGCTGGTGTACAGCATCAGCGCCGACGCCGTCGCGGCTGCGAAGGTGGTGCATGAGTTTGCCAAGACGAACGACAAACTGGTGGTCAAGGCTGGCGCTTACAACGGCAAGATACTGGATGTGGCAGGCGTCAATGCGCTGGCCACCGTACCTTCCAAGGAAGTGCTGCTGGCGCAACTGTGCGGCTTGCTGCAATCGCCGATCTCCGGCTTGGCTCGCGTGCTGGGTGCCGTGGCCGAAAAGAAGTCCGTGGCCGCTTAACTATCACAACAACTTAACAATTTAGGAAGAATATAATGGCATTCGATAAAGACGCATTTCTGGCAGCGCTGGACGGCATGTCCGTGCTGGAGTTGAACGAATTGGTGAAGGCAATTGAACAGAAGTTCGGCGTGTCCGCCGCTGCGATGGCTGCGCCTGCCGCTGGCGGTGCTGCCGCTGGTGGTGCAGCTGCCGCTGCCGAACAAACCGAGTTCACTGTGATCCTGAAGTCCGCTGGTGACAACAAGGTGAACACGATCAAGGTAGTTCGCACCATCACCGGTTTGGGTTTGAAAGAAGCAAAAGACCTGGTGGACGGAGCACCGAAGGCAGTGAAGGAAGGCGTGAACAAGGCTGACGCCGATGCCATCATGAAGCAATTGACTGAAGCAGGCGCAGTCGCCGAAATCAAGTAGTTTCTGCGCGTGCAAAAAGGCTGACGGGCATCCGTCAGCCTTTTGCCGTTTTTAAGAAGATAGTGGACAGCAAGCTAATAAAGCTTTTTGTTTATTGTTTTTTAGTTCAGGTAGAGCTTGAAAGTTGTGCCTGCAAACTTCGTTTTCCCTTGGCCGTGGAGATATCATGAACTATTCTTTTACTGAAAAAAAACGCATCCGTAAAAGTTTTGCAAAACGGGTCGGTGCTTTGCCGGTGCCTTTTTTGTTGTCCACCCAACTGGAATCCTACAGCGATTTCCTGCAGGCGCAGGTACCGCCGGAGCAGCGCATCAACAATGGCCTGCAGGCCGCCTTCAATTCGATCTTTCCGATTGAGAGCCATAACAAATATGCGCGCCTCGACTTTGTCAGCTATAACCTGGGGATGCCGCCGTTCGACGTGAGGGAATGCCAGCAGCGCGGCCTGACTTACGCTTCGCCGTTGCGCGCGCGTGTGCGACTCACCCTGCTGGACAAGGAGGCGTCCACGCCATCCAAGGCAGCGGTGAAAGAAGTGAAGGAGCAGGAAGTGTATATGGGTGAAATCCCGCTCATGACCCACACCGGTTCTTTCGTCATCAACGGCACCGAGCGGGTTGTCGTATCGCAACTGCATCGCTCGCCCGGCGTATTTTTCGAGCATGACCGCGGCAAGACGCACAGCTCCGGCAAACTGCTGTTTTCCGCCCGCATCATCCCGTATCGCGGCTCCTGGCTGGATTTCGAATTCGACCCGAAGGATTACCTGTACTTCCGCATCGACCGCCGCCGCAAGATGCCGGTTTCCATCCTGCTCAAGGCGCTGGGCTATACGCCGGAAGAGATGCTCAAGGAGTTTTTCGAGTTTGATACATTTTTACTGGGCAAAAAAGGCATACAGTTTGAGGTGGTGCCGGAGCGGTTGCGTGGCGAAATAGCGCGCTTCGACATTGCGGGCAAGGGTGGCAAGGTGATCGTGGCCGCCGGCAAACGCATCACCGTGCGGCATATCCGCGAAATGGAAGAGGCGGGCATCGACAAGCTGGCGGTGGGCGAGGATTTCCTGTTCGGGCGCGTTCTGGCGCATAACGTGGTGGATAAGGATAGCGGCGAGATCATCGCCAACGCCAACGACGAGATCACTGAAGCACTGCTCGGCAAGCTGCAAGCCGCAGGCATAAGCAAGATCAACACGCTGTACACCAACGATCTGGATCAGGGCGCCTATATTTCGCAGACCCTGCGCGCCGATGAGACCACCGACCAGTGGACGGCGCGCGTGGCCATCTACCGCATGATGCGCCCCGGTGAGCCGCCCACGGAAGACGCGGTGGAAAACCTGTTCAGCGGGCTGTTCTTCTCCGAAGAGCGTTATGACCTGTCGGCTGTGGGCCGCATGAAATTCAACCGCCGTGTCGGGCGTGAGGAATTGACGGGTTCTGCCATACTGTCCAATGATGACATCGTGGCGGTGATCAGGATACTGGTCGAATTGCGCAATGGCCGCGGTGAGATCGACGACATCGACCACCTCGGCAACCGCCGCGTGCGCGCGGTGGGCGAACTGGCGGAGAACCAGTTCCGCGCCGGTTTGGCGCGCGTCGAGCGTGCGGTAAAGGAGCGCCTGGGCCAGGCCGAGGCGGACAACCTGATGCCGCATGACCTGATCAATGCCAAGCCGATTTCTGCTGCGGTGAAGGAATTCTTCGGTTCCAGCCAGTTGTCGCAGTTCATGGACCAGACCAACCCGCTGTCCGAAGTGACGCACAAGCGCCGCATTTCCGCACTGGGTCCGGGCGGTTTGACACGCGAACGCGCCGGCTTCGAAGTGCGCGACGTGCACCCGACGCATTATGGCCGCGTATGCCCGATCGAGACGCCGGAAGGCCCGAACATCGGCCTGATCAACTCCCTGGCGCTGTATGCGCGCACCAACAATTACGGCTTCATCGAAACGCCCTATCGCAGGGTGGCCAAGGGCAAGGCGACCGATGATGTGGATTATCTGTCCGCGATCGAGGAAGGCAAGTTCACCATCGCGCAGGCCAACGCCGAACTGGACAGCAAGGGCAAGTTCACCAATGACATCGTGTCCTCGCGCCAGCACAATGAATTCGTATTGGCTGCGCCCGACAAGATCGAATACATGGACGTGGCGCCAGCCCAGGTGGTATCGGTGGCGGCTTCGCTGATCCCGTTCCTGGAGCATGACGATGCGAACCGCGCCTTGATGGGCGCCAACATGCAGCGCCAGGCAGTGCCCTGCCTGCGCGCGGAAAAGGCGCTGGTCGGCACCGGCATCGAACGCACCGTGGCGGTGGACTCCGGCACGACGGTGCAAGCCTGGCGCGGCGGGCGGGTGGATTATGTGGACGCAAGCCGCATTGTGGTGCGCGTCAACGATGATGAAACGACGGCCGGCGAGGTCGGTGTGGACATCTACAACCTGACCAAATACACCCGCTCCAACCAGAACACCAACATCAACCAGCGCCCGCTGGTCAGGATGGGTGATGTGATTGCGCGCGGCGACGTGATTGCCGACGGTGCGTCCACTGACATGGGTGAACTGGCTCTGGGGCAGAATATGCTGGTGGCGTTCATGCCGTGGAACGGCTACAACTACGAAGACTCGATCCTGATGTCCGAGCGCGTGGTGGCGGAGGATCGTTTTACCTCCATCCATATCGAGGAACTGACGGTAGTGGCACGCGATACCAAGCTGGGTTCGGAAGAAATTACGCGTGACATCCCCAACCTGTCGGAAGTGCAGATGGGTCGCCTGGATGAGTGCGGCATCGTGCATATCGGCGCAGACGTCGGTGTGGGCGACGTGCTGGTGGGCAAGGTCACGCCCAAGGGTGAAACCCAGCTGACACCGGAAGAAAAGCTGCTGCGCGCCATTTTCGGCGAGAAGGCGTCCGATGTGAAGGACACCAGCCTGCGCGTGCCGGCAGGCATTTCCGGTACGGTGATCGACGTGCAGGTGTTTACGCGCGAAGGGCTGCAACGCGACAAGCGTGCGCAACAGATCATCGAGGATGAGTTGAACCGTTACAAGAAAGACCTGGCTGACCAGATGCGCATCGTCGAGTCGGACGTGTTTGCCCGCCTGGAAAAGCTGTTGCTGGGCAAGGTAGCCAATGGCGGGCCGATGAAGCTGGGCAAGGGCACCAAGCTGGGCAAGGAGTACCTCGCCAAGCTGGAGCACCATCAATGGTTTGACATCCGCCTCGGCAACGAGGAGGCTGCTTCGCAACTGGAGCAGGTCAAGGAAGGTCTGGCGCAGAAGCGTGTGGAATTTGATGCCGCATTCGAGCTGAAGAAGAAAAAGCTGACCCAAGGCGACGAGCTGCAAGCCGGTGTGCAGAAGATGGTCAAGGTGTATGTGGCGGTGAAACGCCGCCTGCAGCCCGGGGACAAGATGGCCGGTCGTCACGGTAACAAGGGCGTGGTGTCGCGCATCGTGCCGGTAGAGGATATGCCGCACATGGCGGACGGTACGCCGGTCGATATCGTGCTGAATCCGCTGGGCGTGCCGTCGCGCATGAACATCGGCCAGATACTCGAGGTGCATTTGGGCTGGGCGGCCAAGGGGCTGGGCCACAAGATAGGCATGATGCTGGAGTCGCAAGCCAAGATCGCCGATGTGCGCAAGTTCCTGGGCAGGATCTACAACCCGGATGGGCAGAAGACGGTGGACATTACCGAATTCAGCGACGATGAAATTGTCGAACTGTGCCGCAACCTGAAGGACGGCGTGCCATTTGCCACGCCGGTATTCGACGGAGCGAACGAAGGTGAAATCAAGGCCATGCTGGAGCTGGCGGACCTGCCGCGCTCCGGCCAGATTACCCTGTACGATGGCCACACCGGCACGGCGTTTGACCGTCCGGTTACGGTGGGTTACATGCATGTGCTGAAGCTGCACCACCTGGTGGACGACAAGATGCACGCACGTTCCACCGGCCCGTACAGCCTGGTGACGCAGCAACCATTGGGCGGCAAGGCGCAGTTCGGCGGCCAGCGTTTCGGCGAGATGGAAGTGTGGGCGCTGGAAGCATACGGCGCATCCTACACGCTGCAGGAAATGCTCACGGTCAAGTCGGATGACGTGACCGGGCGTACCAAGGTTTATGAGAGCATCGTCAAGGGTGACCACAAGATTGATGCCGGCATGCCGGAGTCGTTCAACGTGCTGACCAAGGAAATCCGCTCCCTGGGTATTGATATCGATCTGGAGCGTCACTAAACGCTATTCGGGCATAAGGCTTAAAGGAGTCACACATGAAAGCATTGCTGGATTTATTCAGGCAGGTAACGCAAAAGGAAGAGTTCGACGCGATCAAGATCGGGTTGGCCTCGCCGGAGAAAATCCGTTCCTGGTCCTACGGCGAAGTAAAGAAGCCGGAAACCATCAATTACCGCACCTTCAAACCGGAGCGCGACGGCTTGTTCTGCGCCAAGATTTTCGGCCCGACCAAGGATTATGAGTGCCTGTGCGGCAAGTACAAGCGCTTGAAACACCGCGGCGTGATCTGCGAGAAGTGCGGCGTGGAAGTGACGCTGTCCAAGGTGCGCCGCGAGCGCATGGGCCACATCGAACTGGCGTCGCCGGTTGCGCACATCTGGTTCCTGAAGTCGCTGCCGTCGCGTCTGGGCATGGTGCTGGACATGACGCTGCGCGACATCGAGCGCGTGCTGTATTTCGAGGCCTACGTGGTGACTGAACCGGGCATGACTCCGCTCAACCGCGGCCAGTTGCTGTCCGAGGATGATTACCTCGCCAAGCTGGAAGAGCATGGCGATGAGTTTTCCGCGGTGATGGGAGCGGAAGGGGTGCGTGCTTTGCTGCGTGCGCTCGATGTGCCCGCCGAGGTGGAAAAGCTGCGCGCCGAACTGGAAGCGACCAGCTCCGAAACCAAGATCAAGAAATTTGCCAAGCGCCTGAAGATACTCGAGGCGTTTCAAGTCTCCGGAATCAAGCCCGAGTGGATGATCATGACGGTGCTGCCGGTGCTGCCGCCGGAACTGCGCCCGCTGGTGCCTTTGGACGGTGGCCGCTTTGCGACTTCCGACCTGAATGACCTGTACCGCCGCGTGATCAACCGCAATAACCGCTTGAAGCGCCTGCTGGAACTGAAGGCGCCGGAAATCATCGTGCGCAACGAAAAGCGCATGTTGCAGGAGTCGGTGGATTCGCTGCTGGACAATGGCCGCCGCGGCAAGGCGATGACCGGCGCCAACAAACGTCCGCTGAAATCGCTGGCCGACATGATCAAGGGCAAGGGTGGACGTTTCCGCCAGAACTTGCTGGGCAAGCGCGTGGACTATTCCGGCCGCTCCGTGATTGTGGTGGGACCGCAACTGAAATTGCACCAGTGCGGCCTGCCCAAGAAAATGGCGCTGGAACTGTTCAAGCCGTTCATTTTTCACAAGCTGGAAACCCTCGGCCTGGCCACCACCATCAAGGCGGGCAAGCGCATGGTGGAAGCGGAAGAGCCGGTGGTGTGGGACATTCTGGAAGACGTGATCCGTGAGCATCCGGTGTTGTTGAACCGTGCGCCGACGCTGCACCGCCTCGGTATCCAGGCATTCGAACCGATCCTGATCGAAGGCAAGGCGATCCAGTTGCACCCGCTGGTGTGTTCGGCGTTCAACGCCGACTTCGACGGCGACCAGATGGCGGTGCACGTGCCGCTGTCGCTGGAAGCCCAGATGGAAGCGCGCACCCTGATGCTGGCCTCCAACAACGTGCTGTCGCCCGCCAACGGCGAGCCGGTCATCGTGCCGTCGCAGGATATCGTGCTGGGCCTGTATTACATGACGCGCGAGAAAGTCGGCGCGCTGGGCGAGGGTGCGATGTTCGCGGATGTGTCCGAAGCGCAGCGCGCTTATGAGTCCGGGCACGTCGACCTGCAGGCCAAGGTAGTGGTGCGCATCAAGGAAACTCACATTGACGAGAATGGCGAGCGCCAGGAAAACCGCACGCGCTACGAAACAACCGTGGGACGTTCCATTCTTTCGGAGATTCTGCCTGCCGGCCTGTCGTTCAGCCTGATCAACAAGGCGCTCAAGAAGAAGGAGATCTCGCGCCTGATCAACACCAGTTTCCGCCGCTGCGGCCTGCGCGACACCGTGATCATGGCTGACCGGCTGATGTATATGGGCTTTTCCTACGCCACCCGCGCCGGCATCTCGATCTGCCTGGACGATATGCTGGTGCCGCCGCAGAAGAACGACCTGATCAACGTAGCGGAAAAAGAAGTGCATGAAATTGACGTGCAGTACACCTCCGGTCTGGTGACCCAGGGCGAACGCTACAACAAGGTGGTGGACATCTGGGGGCGCACCGGCGAACTGGTGGCCAAGGCCATGATGGACCAGTTGGGCAGCGAGACGGTGGTCGACCGCGCCAGCGGCAAAGTGCTTACCGACAAGAAAGGCAAGGCGGTCACGCAGGAGTCGTTCAATTCCATCTACATGATGGCGGACTCCGGCGCGCGCGGCTCCGCCGCACAGATCCGCCAGCTGGCGGGGATGCGCGGCCTGATGGCCAAGCCGGACGGCTCGATCATCGAGACCCCGATCACCGCGAACTTCCGCGAGGGGTTGAACATGCTGCAATACTTCATTTCCACCCACGGTGCGCGCAAAGGCCTGGCCGACACCGCGCTGAAGACCGCGAACTCAGGTTACCTGACACGCCGCCTGGTGGACGTGACGCAGGATCTGGTGGTGATCGAGGATGATTGCGGCACCAGCCACGGCGCCGCAATGAAGGCACTGGTTGAAGGCGGTGAGGTGATTGAGGCGCTGCGCGAGCGCATCCTGGGCCGCGTGGCCGCCTCTGACATCGTCAATCCGGAGTCCGGAGAAACCCTGTACGAAGCGGGAACACTGCTGAACGAGGATATGGTGGAGACCATCGAGTCAGTGGGTATAGATGAGGTGGTAGTACGCACCCCGCTGACCTGTGAAACCCGCTATGGCCTGTGCGCCAAATGCTATGGCCGCGACCTGGGACGTGGCGGCCTGGTGAACGTGGGCGAGGCGGTCGGCGTGATTGCCGCACAGTCCATCGGCGAACCGGGCACCCAGCTGACCATGCGTACCTTCCACATCGGCGGTGCGGCATCGCGTACCGTGGTGGCCAGCCAGATCGAGAGCAAGTCAAATGGCACGATGAAATACAGTGCGAATATGCGCACCGTGAGCACCGCCCGCGGCGACCTGATGGTGGTGGCGCGCAGCGGTGAAGTGATGGTGACTGACGACCATGGGCGTGAGCGCGAACGCCACAAGGTGCCATACGGCGCGATGCTGGCCGTGCGCGAGGGCAGCCCGGTGCGTGCCGGAGAAGTGCTGTCCACCTGGGATCCGCATACTCGCCCCATCATTACCGAATATGCCGGTCGCGTGCGCTTCGAGAATGTGGAAGAGGGCGCCACCGTTGCCAAGCAGATCGATGAAGTGACCGGCCTGTCCACTCTGGTGGTGATTGACCCCAAGCGTGCAGCCACGCAAGGCAAGGGCGTGTTGCGCCCATTGGTGCGATTGCTGGATGAAGAAGGGCGCGAGATCAAGATAGCCGGCACCGAACAGCCGATCTCGGTGACTTTCCAGACTGGTTGTATCATCACCGTGGAAGACGGCCAACACGTCGGTGTGGGCGAAGTGCTGGCGCGTATTCCGCAGGAAAGCAGCAAGACGCGCGACATCACCGGCGGCTTGCCGCGTGTGGCGGAACTGTTCGAGGCGCGCTCGCCCAAGGATGCAGGCATGCTGGCCGAGGTTACCGGCACGGCATCGTTTGGCAAGGACACCAAGGGCAAGCAGCGTCTGGTGATCACTGATGTGGAAGGTGTGCCGCACGAGTTTCTGATCCCGAAGGACAAGCACGTGCTGGTGCACGATGGTCAGGTGGTCAATCAGGGCGAGATGATCGTGGACGGCCCGGCCGACCCGCATGACATTCTGCGTCTGCTCGGTGTGCCGGCGCTGGCGCGCTACATTACCGACGAGGTGCAGGACGTGTACCGCCTGCAGGGTGTGAAGATCAACGACAAGCACATCGAAGTGATCGTGCGCCAGATGTTGCGCCGGGTGCAGATTATGGATGAGGGTGATACCACTTTCATTCCTAAGGAGCAGGTCGAGCGCGCCGAATTGCTGCAGGAGAACGAGCGCGTGGAAGCCGAAGGCAAGCAGCCGGCGACTTTCGAATATATGTTGCTGGGTATCACGAAAGCCTCGTTGTCCACGGACTCATTCATCTCGGCGGCTTCCTTCCAGGAAACTACGCGTGTGCTGACCGAGGCCGCAATCATGGGCAAGAAGGACGATCTGCGCGGCTTGAAGGAGAACGTCATCGTTGGCCGCCTGATCCCGGCCGGCACCGGTTTGGCCTTCCACACCACACGCCGCAGGCAGCGGCTGGGCGTGGATATGGCGCCGGATGCCGGATTGGGCGAGGGCGAGCAGGCTGTAGAGGCGCAGGACAATGCGTAGCTTGCTTGACAGGCCTGGCGTTCCTCACTAGAATGCGCGGTCTTTTTAGCCGTCACGGCAAAAAAATGCAGGGTTGCCGTGACGGCTGTTGTTTTTGCAACATTTTGATATATAGATAATTATTGGCCGCAGCACAGTTGTGCCGCCACAGGAATATTTAGGGATATTAGACAATGCCAACCATCAACCAGTTAGTGCGCAAGCCCCGTGCTGCCGAACCTGTAAAAAGCAAAGTTCCTGCCCTTGGCGGAAGCCCGCAGCGGCGCGGTGTGTGTACACGCGTGTATACGACTACGCCGAAGAAGCCGAACTCCGCTTTGCGCAAGGTCGCCAAGGTGCGTCTCACCAACGGGTTTGAGGTGATTTCCTACATCGGCGGCGAAGGCCACAACCTGCAGGAACACTCGGTGGTGCTGATACGCGGCGGCCGCGTCAAGGACTTGCCCGGTGTGCGCTACCACATGGTGCGCGGCAGCCTGGATACCGCCGGCGTGAAAGACCGCAAGCAGTCCCGTTCCAAGTACGGCGCGAAGCGCCCCAAGAAAGCATAACTTTTCAGAGATTCGAGGTTGATATGCCAAGACGCAGAGAAGTACCCAAACGCGAAGTCCTGCCGGATCCCAAGTACGGGAATCAGGATCTTTCCAAATTCGTCAATGTCCTGATGACGGCCGGCAAGAAGTCCGTTGCCGAGCGCATTCTTTACGGTGCCTTGGAGCAGATCGTGAAGAAAAGCGGCAAGGATCCGATCGAGGTATTCAACCAGGCGCTGGTCAATGCCAAGCCACAGGTTGAAGTGAAGAGCCGCCGTGTCGGCGGTGCCAACTATCAGGTTCCGGTTGAAGTGCGCCCTTCCCGCCGCATGGCTCTGGCGATGCGCTGGCTGCGCGAGGCTGCGCGCAAGCGCGGTGAAAAATCCATGGGCATGCGTCTGGCAGGTGAGCTGGTTGATGCGGCGGAAGGCCGTGGCGGCGCGGTCAAGAAGCGCGAGGAAGTACACCGCATGGCGGAGGCGAACAAGGCCTTCTCGCATTTCCGTTTCTAAATTGAAAGTTCTGAAAGTTTTTAAGTTAGGTAACTACTGTGGCACGTAAAACACCCATCGAGCGGTACCGCAATATCGGCATCAGTGCGCACATTGACGCAGGCAAGACCACGACCACCGAGCGCATCCTGTTCTATACGGGCGTGAGCCACAAGATCGGTGAGGTGCACGATGGTGCGGCCACGATGGACTGGATGGAGCAGGAGCAGGAGCGTGGTATTACCATTACTTCTGCAGCGACCACTTGTTTCTGGAAGGGTATGGACAACTCCTATCCCGAGCACCGTTTCAATATTATCGATACCCCTGGGCACGTGGACTTCACCATCGAGGTCGAGCGTTCCATGCGTGTACTGGACGGCGCCTGCATGGTGTATTGCGCGGTGGGTGGTGTGCAGCCGCAGTCCGAGACCGTGTGGCGCCAAGCCAACAAGTACAAGGTGCCGCGCTTGGCATTTGTCAACAAGATGGACCGTACCGGTGCAAACTTCTTCAAGGTGGTTGCGCAGATGCAAACCCGCCTGAGGGCCAACCCTGTTCCGCTCGTGATTCCTATCGGCGCGGAAGAGGGGTTCACTGGTGTTGTTGATCTGATCAAGATGAGAGCCATCATCTGGGACGAGGCTTCTCAGGGGATGAAGTTCGAGTACAAAGAGATTCCAGCCGAGTTGGTGGCGAGTGCCAATGAGTGGCGCGCGAAGATGGTCGAGACGGCCGCCGAAGCGTCCGAGGAGCTGATGAATCAGTATCTCGAAAATGGCGATCTGACGGAAGATCAAATAATTTTTGGTATTCGCACTCGTACCATCGCCTGTGAAATTCAGCCGATGTTGTGCGGCTCTGCATTCAAGAACAAGGGTGTGCAGCGCATGCTGGATGCTGTAATCATGTTTTTGCCAGCGCCGGTTGATATTCCGGATGTGACAGGTGAGACCGAAGAAGGTACTCCGACATCCCGCAAGGCTGATGACGGCGAGAACTTCTCTGCACTGGCATTCAAGCTGATGACCGACCCGTTTGTTGGTCAGCTGACTTTCGTGCGCGTCTATTCCGGCGTGCTGAAGAAGGGTGACACGGTTTACAACCCGATTCGTGGCAAGAAAGAGCGTATCGGTCGTATCGTGCAGATGCACGCAAACGAGCGCAAAGAGGTTGACGAGATTCTGGCGGGCGATATTGCTGCCTGCATTGGTTTGAAAGATGTGACCACCGGCGAATCACTATGTGATCCGAACAAGCCGATCATCCTTGAGCGCATGGTATTCCCGGAACCGGTGATTCACGTCGCGGTTGAGCCGAAGACCAAGGTAGACCAGGAGAAGATGGGCATTGCACTGGGGCGTTTGGCAGCAGAAGATCCTTCGTTCCGTGTGCGCACCGACGAAGAATCCGGTCAGACCATCATGTCCGGCATGGGTGAGTTGCACCTGGAGATTCTGGTTGACCGCATGAAGCGCGAATTCGGCGTGGAGGCCAACGTGGGTGCGCCACAGGTGGCCTACCGCGAAGCGATCAAAAAGAGCGTCGAGATCGAAGGCAAGTTCGTCAAGCAGTCCGGTGGTCGTGGTCAGTACGGTCACGTGTGGATCAAGATGGAGCCAAACGAAACAGGCAAGGGTTTTGAGTTTGTGGATGCGATCAAGGGTGGTACCGTTCCGCGCGAATACATCCCGGCAGTCGAAAAGGGTTTGCGCGAAACACTGCCGAATGGCGTGTTGGCAGGCTTTCCGGTGGTGGACGTGAAAGTGACATTGTTCGACGGTTCTTACCACGACGTGGACTCCAACGAAAACGCCTTCAAGATGGCGGCTTCGATGGCGTTCAAGGATGGGATGCGCAAAGCCAGTCCGGTGCTGCTTGAGCCGATGATGTCGGTGGAAGTGGAAACTCCGGAAGACTACACCGGTACGGTGATGGGCGATTTGTCCTCGCGTCGCGGCATGGTGCAAGGGATGGACGATATGGCGGGCGGCGGCAAGACGGTAAAGGCTGAAGTACCGCTGGCGGAAATGTTTGGTTATTCCACGGCTCTGCGTTCCGCAACGCAAGGCCGCGCGACCTACACCATGGAATTCAAGCACTATACCGAAGCGCCAAAAAATGTGGCCGAAGCGGTTATAAGCAAGAAATAATTTTACTATCGAAGGAATGTAATCATGGCAAAAAGTAAATTTGAGCGTACCAAGCCGCACGTGAACGTGGGCACGATAGGGCACGTGGACCACGGCAAGACCACCCTGACGGCGGCGATCACCACCGTACTGTCGAAGAAATTTGGCGGCGAAGCCAAGGCCTACGACCAGATCGACGCGGCGCCGG
>JAGWMH010000253.1 GCA_028871775.1 Betaproteobacteria bacterium | reverse complement strand
GGAAAAGGCGCGCATTTTATCACGTTGGCAAGGAAGGGCGGGAGTGCGGTGTGCGGGCGGGTGCCGTTGCGCAGGGCGGGGTGAAACACCCCGGCATACTCTACGGACTGCTCTTCGATTCTTGTTTAACTGGCTTGCGTTCCACCAGCAGGGAGTGGAGGCGCCGGCTATCGGCGCGCAATACGGTGAAGGTGAGTCCGCCGCTGACGATGCGGTCGCCGCGCTTGGGCAACTGGCCCGCCGCCTTGAGCACCATGCCGCCGACGGTGTCGTATTCCTCGTCGCTGAACGACGTGCCAAGCGCCTCGTTGAAGTCCGCGATTTTGGTCGTAGCCTTGACGCGCCAGTTGCCTTTGCCGTCCGGGATGAGATTGTCTTCGTCCTCGTCGAAATCGTATTCGTCCTCGATGTCGCCGACGATCTGCTCCAGCACGTCCTCGATGGTGACCATGCCGCACACGCCGCCGTATTCATCCACCACCAGCGCGATGTGGTTGCGGTTGCCGCGGAAATCGCGCAGCAGCACGTTGAGGCGCTTGGATTCCGGCACGAACACGGCGGGGCGCAGCATGTCGCGCACGTTGAATTCCTCGCCCGCGTAATAGCGCAGCAAGTCCTTGGCCAGCAGGATGCCGATGATGTTGTCCTTGTTGCCGTCAATCACCGGGAAGCGCGAGTGCGCGGTCTCGATGACAAAGGGTATGAATTTTTCCGGCGGCTCGCTGATGTCGATGACATCCATCTGCGCGCGGGGAATCATGATCTCGCGCACTTGCTGCTCCGACACCAGGATCACCCCCTCCATCATGGAAAGCGCGTCGGCATCAAGCAAATTGCGCTCGAAGGCGGAGTGCAGCAGCTCTATGAGCTGCTCGCGGTCTTCCGGCTCGCGCAGCAGCATCGTGGAAAGCCGTTCCAGCAAGGTTGGTTTGGTACTGCCTGAGTCGTCCATCTTATGGTTTTGAAACTACTTCCTGATAGGGGTCAGCATACCCTAATTTCAGCAGGATTGCAGTCTCCTTCTCCTCCATCGCGGCAGCGTCGGCATTGTTATCATGGTCGTAACCTTGCAGGTGCAGGGCGGCATGGATGGCGAGATGAGCATAGTGCGCAAACAAATCCTTGTGCTGCCCGCGCGCTTCTTTTTCCACGATGGGTGCGCAAATGACCAGGTCGCCATAGATCGGCAGTTCATCGTCATACACAAATGTCAGCACGTTGGTGGCGTAGTCCTTGCCGCGAAAATTCCTGTTCAGCTCCCGCCCTTCGCTTTCATCCACGATGCGCAGCGCGATTTGCACATCGCGCTCCAGTGCAGCCTTGATCCAGCGCCGGAACTGTGATCGCGCGGGCAGGTTTTTCGCGCTGGTCGCATACTGCACCACCAAGGAAAGTTTGTATGGCGAAAGCTTGTGTGCGGCGCTCATGGCTGCTGTTTTTTTTCCTGCTCGTGGCGTTCATAGGCGCTGACGATTTTCTGCACCAGCGGGTGGCGCACCACATCCTCCGCCAGAAATTCGCAGAATGCGATGCCGCGCACCTCCTTGAGCACGCCGCGCGCCTCGATCAGCCCGCTCTTCTGCCCGCGCGCCAGGTCGATCTGCGTCACGTCGCCGGTGATCACCGCCTTGCTGCCGAAACCGATGCGGGTGAGGAACATCTTCATCTGCTCCGGCGTGGTGTTCTGCGCCTCATCGAGGATGATGAAGGAGTGGTTGATGGTGCGCCCGCGCATGTAGGCCAGCGGCGCGATCTCGATGATGCCGCGCTCGAATGCCTTGGCCACCTTGTCCAGCCCCATCAGGTCGTAGAGCGCGTCGTACAGCGGACGCAGGTAAGGGTCGACTTTCTGCGCCAGATCGCCGGGCAGGAAACCGAGGCGTTCGCCCGCTTCCACCGTCGGGCGCACCAGCACCAGGCGCTTCACCATCTCGCGCTGCAGCGCGTCCACCGCGCAGGCCACGGCAAGATAGGTCTTGCCGGTTCCGGCAGGGCCGATGCCGAAGGTGATGTCGTGCTGCTGGATGGCCTGCAAATAATCGTTCTGGCGCGGCGTGCGGCCGCGCACTTCGGCCCTGCGCGTCATCAGCAGCGGTATGAAATCCTCGGTTTGCGCCGCCTCGCGGTCCGATTTCATCACTTCGATCAGGCCGAGTTGCAGGCGCTCCAGGCTGATGTCGTGCCTGGCCTCGAGGTAGAAATTTTGCAACACCTGGCGCGCAAGTTCCGCCTGATGCGCTTCACCCTGCACGCTGAACTGGTCGCCGCGCCGCGAGATGACGACTTCCAGCGCGGTCTCGATCTGGCGCAGGTTCTCGTCGAAAGCGCCGCACAGATGGGCAAGCCGCTGGTTGTCAACCGGCCCCAGGGAAAATTGCAGGGTGGTCATGCCGTCGCCAGCTTGCCGCGCAGGGTATGCATGGACACGGCGGTGATGGTCACATCCACGAAGCGGGCGACCATGGCGGAGGGGCCGGCAAAATTCACGATGCGGTTGTTGTCGGTGCGCCCGGCCAGCTCCCGGCTGTTCTTTTTCGATACGCTTTCCACCAGCACGCGCTGCGTGCTGCCGACCATGGCCTGGCTGATCGCCTGTTCCTGCCGGTCTATCAGGGCCTGCAGACGGTGCAGGCGCTCCATCTTGATATCCTGCGGCACTTCGTCCGGCATTTCGGCGGCAGGGGTGCCGGGGCGCGGGCTGTACACGAAGCTGAAGCTGACATCGAAATCCAGCTCCTCGATCAGCCTCATGGTGGCTTCAAAATCGCGCTCGGTCTCGCCGGGAAAGCCGACGATGAAATCGGAGGTGAGCGAAAGGTCCGGGCGCGCCGCGCGCAGCTTGCGCACGAGCGATTTGTATTCCAGCACGGTGTAGCCGCGCTTCATCGCCGCCAGGATGCGGTCCGAACCGGACTGCACCGGCAGGTGCAAATGGCTTACCAATTTTGGTGTGGCGGCATACACATCAATCAGGCGCTGGGTCATTTCCTTGGGGTGCGAGGTGAAGTAACGC
>JAGWMH010000252.1 GCA_028871775.1 Betaproteobacteria bacterium | reverse complement strand
AACTTTAGAGCGCTTGCTCTAACCGCAACAATTCTCTTAGCTTAGTCGACAAGCAATTTCGTTTGTCGTCTCTGATTTTTAGCCAGCCTCTTCTATTCGTTGTAGCAAGCAAGAGGAAAATCATGAGCCAAGTTTTTTTTAAGGAATTCTTCGCCGGATTTATTTGCATCCGCACCATCGGCCGACACTTTTGGCGCCTTGCCATACTCGATGCCATCAAGGGTGCAAGCGTAATGCGCAATATTCCTTCGGAACTTAACCACATATTGGTTGGCTTTACGTTGTCTCTCATCCTAGCCTTACCTGTTGTGACATATGCTGAGAATATCCCAGAAGAAAACTGGAATGTAAAATTCCAGGCCACTTACATTTGGCAAAAGAAACCCAGTTTCAATGCGGCGTATTCTGGCCCTAATAGCCTGTTGGCAAGCAAGGAGAAGAGCTACACCTTTACCTCGGATGCCTTTTTGGGGGTACGCGTTCGGCAAGGCAGCGAACTCTATTTTGTTCCAGAAATTACACAGGGCGTGCCGTTTTCAAACTTAACCGGGATGGGCGGCTTCACCAATGGCGAAATAACGCGTGTGTCCGGGACCAACCCAACGATTTATCGCCAGCAGCTGTTTCTGCGCCAGACATGGGGATTGGGCGGTGACACCGAAAAGATCGAATCCGGAATGAATCAACTGGCGGGTGTGGTGGAAAAAAACCGCTTCGTGCTCACCGCTGGAAATTTTTCGACCCTGAATATTTTCGACAACAATACCTATGCCCACGATCCACGCACACAGTTCATGAACTGGTCGAACATGACCTACGCAGCCTACGATTACGCGGCTGATGCGCGCGGCTTCGGCTGGGGGTTTGCTGGCGAGTGGTATCAGGATGATTGGGTGCTGCGCTTCGGGCGCATGACCGGCCCGAGAGAACCGAACCAGCTGCCGCTCGATTTCCGCTTCTTCAAACATTATGGCGACCAACTGGAAATCGAGCACAGCCACGAACTCGGCGGACAACCCGGCAAGGTGCGGCTACTGGGCTGGCGCAACCGCGCGGTGCTGGCGAGTTACCGCGATGCCATCAATCTGGGCCTTGTTACCGGGACGATACCGAACATCTTCAAAGTACGCTACAACGAGAAAGTCAAATACGGTCTTGGTGTCAACATCGAACAAGCCATCAAAGCTAATGTCGGTGTTTTCTTGCGCGCCATGCAGACTGATGGGCGCACTGAAACACTGGCCTTTACCGAAGTGGATCAATCTGTAGCCGGCGGCATCTCGCTCAAAGGCGCGTCCTGGGGGCGCGAACTGGACACCGTTGGCGTAGCACTGATAGGCAACGCCCTATCCAGGGACAGACGCGATTATCTGCAAGCGGGCGGAATTTCTTTCTTCATCGGCGATGGCGCATTACACTATCGTCCAGAAACAATTTTAGAAAGTTACTACAACTGGAATGTAGCCAAGCATGCCTGGTTTACGGCCGACTATCAACACATCGCCAACCCTGCCTACAACACTGACCGGGGGCCGGTGGATGTATTTGGTGTGCGCCTGCATCTCGAGTGATGGTTGTAACCTTACTTCCCCACAGCATTTTAAAATTAAAACTTGGGCATCAAGATGAACTTATTTTCCAAGCTCTATTACATATTCCGAAAGTATTGGAAGGCCATCCAGCTTTATCTGATCATCGCCGGCCCTGGTCTCGTGGTCATGGTCGCCGACAATGATGCCGGGGGCATTACCACCTACGCAGCCACCGGCGCAAAGTATGGCTACAACCTGATCTGGTTCCTGTTGATTCTGATCCCGGTCGCCTACTACGTGCAGGAAATGACGGTGCGCCTGGGCGTGGTCACCAAGCGCGGCCATGCCGAAGCGATATTCGACGGCTTCGGTGCGTTCTGGGGTTGGTTTTCGCTGATCGACCTGATGATTCTGGACTGGCTGACCCTGGTCACCGAATTCATCGGCATGACTTCGGCTCTGCACATCTTCGGCGTGCCAGCCTGGGTGACGGTTGCCGGCGTCGTGGCCTTGATGGGAATGATCGTATTGAACGGCCGCTACTGGACCTGGGAAAAAATAGCACTGTTGTTCTGCGCCTTGAACCTCATCTACATTCCAGGCGCATTCATGGTCAACCCGTCGGTCTCGGATATACTTAAAAACGGCCTGGTTCCGAATTTCCCCGGAGGCTTCAACGGCGAACTGTTCTTCTATCTGATGGCCAACATCGGCACCACCATCGCGCCCTGGATGCTGTTCTTCCAGCAAAGTGCCGTGGTCGACAAAGGGATGCAGGAGAAAGATATACCCTGGGGAAAATTCGATACCTTCCTGGGTGCGGCATTAACGGTCGTGGTGGCGATCTTCATAGTCGTCGTCACTGGCACCGTCTTGAAAGGCGTCAATATCGACGACGCATCCCAAGCTGCCGAGCAACTGATGCACACCAATCACTATGTCGGCACATTCATGGCCATCGGCCTTTTTGATGCCGGCCTGCTCGGCGCGATCTGCATTTCGCTGGCAAGCTCCTGGGCTTTCGGCGAAATTTTTGGCTGGGCACATTCGCTAAACCAGAAAATCAAGGAAGCGCGCTGGTTCTATGCAAGCTACTTCTTTACCCTGATTACCGCCGGTCTGGTGGTGCTGATTCCGGGAGCACCGCTGGTGCTGATTACCCTGTTCGTTCAGGTTGTGGCCGTCACCTTGCTGCCTGCCGCCCTGGTGTTTCTGATTCTGCTGCTGAATGACAAAAAGCACATGGGCGAACACTGCAATACCTTGAGCCAGAATTTGATCGGCGGCTTTATCATCGTTTCCATCGTGATTTTGTCCACACTTTACGGGACCAGTGTGATGTTCCCCAATCTGTTCAAGTAATCGGAGAACCAGGTATGTTATTAAGTCTTCGCCGCTTTACCGCAAAAATTCGGGAAATCAACCGTCGCTACAGCAGGCCGCATATCGAGATGTCGCGCGGCGTCAAGATCTCGCTGATGGCTCTGCGGATTTACCTTTTGCTCC
>JAGWMH010000251.1 GCA_028871775.1 Betaproteobacteria bacterium | reverse complement strand
GAACTCTGTGTTCTCTGTGGCAAATTGCTTTTTCTCAGGGCTATTCTTTTACCGCATAAATCGCGGGCAGGTTGCGCCACGCGCCATGTATGTCCATGCCAAAGCCGAACACGAAACGGTCTGGCAGTTCCATGCCGACGAAATCGGCGCGTATCGGCTTGCCCTTGCCATTCAGTTTATCGGCGAACACTACGCAGTAAAACCCGGCGGCGCCCAGATCCATTACGCGCTGCCTGATTGCGGCCAGCGTCTCACCCTCATCGAGAATATCATCCACCACCAGCACCACGCGGCCAGTCACGGTCTCGCGCGGCTCGACCTTCCAGTGCAACTCCCCGCCCTGCTGGTTGCTGCCATAGCGCGACACGTGCACATAATCGAAGTCGAGCGGAAAATCCAGCAGCGGCAGCAACTGCCCGGTGAATACCACCGCACCGCCCATCACCGATAGCACCAGCGGGTGCACGCCGGCCAGTGCAGAATTGATCTCCCGCGCCACACGCGCCACCGCAGCCTGCACCTCCGCCGCCGGACAAAGCAGTTCGGCCTGCTGCAGGATGTCGCGCACCTGCTGGCTGGACAGGGTCATTTGTTGGCAACGCGGTTCATGGTGGACATGATCAGAGGTTCCGTACCGTTGCCAGGTAAGCGGCAAACTCATCGCGCAGTTCCGGATGCTTCAGGCCGAACGCCACCTGCGCCTGCAGATAGCCCAGCTTGCAGCCGCAATCATAACGGGTGCCATTGAAGCGATAGGCCAGCAGCTTTTCTTCCTGCATCAGCGCGGCAATGCCGTCGGTCAACTGGATTTCGCCACCCGCCCCCGGCTTCACCCGCGCCAGATAATGGAAGATGCGCGGCGTAAGGATGTAGCGCCCGACCACCGCCAGAGTGGAAGGGGCTGCCGCCGGCATGGGTTTCTCGACAATGCCGTTGACCCGTTCCACACCCGGTTCCAGATTGGTGGCGCTGACGATGCCATATTGCCGGGTTTGCTCGCGCGGCACTTCCTGCACGCCGAGCACCGAACAATGATGGCGCTCATAGACACCCACCATCTGCTTGATGATGGGCATATCCCCGTCGATCAGGTCATCGGCCAGGATCACCGCAAACGGCTCGTCATTCACCACCGGCTGCGCGCACAGCACAGCATGCCCCAGCCCCAGCGCCTCCGGCTGGCGGATGTAGATGCAGTTCACATGCCTGGGTATCACTTCCTGCACGATGCGCAGCAACTCCTGTTTGCCATCCGCTGCAAGCTCGGCCTCCAGTTCGTAGGCCTTGTCGAAATGATCCTCGATGGCGCGCTTGTTGCGCCCGGTGATGAACACCATATCGGTGATGCCTGCCGCCACCGCCTCTTCCACCGCATACTGGATCAGCGGCTTCTCCACCACCGGCATCATCTCTTTCGGGCTGGCCTTGGTAGCGGGCAAGAAACGGCTGCCCATGCCGGCTACCGGGAACACAGCCTTAGTGATTTTTTTCATGTGGCTCCACCCCTTTTTAATAACTCCATCAATCCCTGTTCATCCAGCACGGGCACATCCAGTTCCCGCGCCTTGTCCAGCTTGCTGCCCGCCTCAATGCCCGCCACCACGTAATCGGTTTTCTTCGACACGCTGCCGGCCACCTTCGCGCCCAGCGCTTCCAGTGCGGCTTTCGCATCGTCGCGTGCCATGCTGAGTGTACCAGTAAGCACAAACGTCTTGCCAGCCAACGGCAGTTCTTCGGCCGCTTCACCTTCATTCTCCTTCGGCCTTACACCGCCGTGCTTCTCATCAAGCAGCTCCTTTATCACAGCGACGTTGTGTTTTTCCCTGAAGAAAGCAACAATGCTTTGCGCCACCACCGGCCCTACATCAGGCACCCGCTGCAACCGTGCTTCATCCGCACCCATCAAATTTTCCAGTTTGCCGAAGTGGCGCGCCAGGTCTTTTGCCGTCGCCTCGCCCACATTGCGGATGCCCAGCGCATAGATGAAGCGCGCCAGCGTAGGGTGCTTGCTGTGCTCAATGGCATCCAACAGGTTTTGCGCAGACTTCTCACCCATACGTTCCAGCCCGGCGAGGGTAGGCAGACCCAGTCTGTACAAGTCGGCCGGGGTGCCCACGATGCCGCCATCAACCAGTTGCTCCACCAGCTTGTCGCCCAGGCCTTCGATGTCCAGCGCGCGGCGGCTGGCAAAATGCAGCAGCGCCTGCTTGCGCTGTGCCGGGCAGAACAGCCCGCCGGTGCAGCGCCAGTCGGCCTCGCCCTCCTCGCGCACGATCGCGCTGCCGCACACCGGGCATTTTCCGTGCAGCCGTTTGAACAGGTCGAATCGTCCAGCTTCTTTCCGCTCGCCCTGAGGTATCGAAGGGTCGAGCACTACGCCAACCACCTCCGGGATCACGTCGCCCGCGCGGCGCACGATCACCGTATCGCCAACGCGCACATCCTTGCGCCTCGTCTCGCCCTCGTTGTGCAGCGTGGCGTTGGAAACCGTGGTGCCGCCGACGAACACCGGCTCCAGCTTGGCCACCGGCGTGAGCTTGCCGGTGCGCCCGACCTGGATATCTATGCCACGCACCACGGTCATCTGTTCTTCCGCCGGAAATTTGTGCGCCACCGCCCAGCGCGGCTCACGCGAAACGAAACCGAGTTGTTCCTGCAAGGCGAGGCTGTTGACCTTGTATACCACGCCGTCGATATCGAACGGCAGCTGGTCGCGCTTCGCCTCGATGCGGCGATGAAAATCCACTAGCCCTTGCGCGCCCTGCACTACCTTGTGTTCACGATTTACCGGAAACGCCCATGCCTCCAATTGGTCTAGCACTTCTTTATGCGTCGTGCGCCATTCCCAGCCCTGCACCTCACCCAATCCGTAAGCAAAAAATTTCAACGGACGCCGCGCAGCCAGCGCCGGATCGAGCTGGCGGATGCTGCCTGCCGCGCCGTTGCGCGGATTCACCAGGGTCGCCAAACCCTGTGCACGCTGCTTCTCGTTATAGCGCTCGAAGTCACCGCGCGACATGTATACCTCCCCGCGCACTTCCAGCACCTCGG
>JAGWMH010000250.1 GCA_028871775.1 Betaproteobacteria bacterium | reverse complement strand
TCAATGGCGGACTCGCGGTGGAAATCTTCCAGTATCCGCGCCACGCGGAAAACAACGGCTTCCAGCAACAGGGCGGCAATGCGTTGCTGCGTCAGGTGTCCTACCGACTGGGAAAACCGGATGCCGAGGTCGTTACGGAAAAAGGGCGCGCCGAGGCCGCTGGGTTCGGCGAGGCAAAAAATATCGCCTGAAAACAGATTGTCTATCCGGCATTCAGCCACCGGGTAAGGAGCGAGCGCGGCAGCGATGGAGTTGAGCGTGCCTTCGATGGCGAGATGGGCGTGCTGTGCGCTGTCCTGATATACCAGTGTGTGCAGATAACCATCCAGTGCGGATTTCTCATCCGGCAAATAGCGCACGACAAAGCAACCCGTGCCGAGATTGACCAAGGCTTCCTTCTGGTCTTCACTGACGCTGGCGATAAGCGCGGCGGACTGGTCGCCGACGCTGGCTTGCAGGATCAGGCCATTGTTCAATTGCAGATGCAATCCTGCGGAAGGTTTGATTTCCGGCAGTATGCCAGACGGGATGCCGAACAGTTTGCACAGCCGCGGCGACCATTGCTGCTGCCGGATGTCCATCAGCAGGGTGCGCGCGGCCATGGATGCATCGGTCATGAAATATTTGCCGCCGGTCCAGCGCCAGATCAGGAATGTATCCAGCGTGCCTGCCAGCAATTCGCCACTCTCCAGCCGTGCCAGCCACTCGGGATGGTCCTGCAACATGGTGCGCAGCTTGGGTGCGAAATAATACGGCGTCAGCGGCAAGCCGGTGAGATTGCGGATCAGACTCTCATGCGCGCGCAGCGCTTCGCAGCTCGCCGCGCCGCGATTGTCCTGCCATGAAATCAGCGGGGTGAGCGGCTGGCCGGTGGCCTGCTCCCAGGTCAGGAACGATGAGCGCTGGCTGCACAGGCCAAGAGTCTTGCATTCACTTGCTTGTGCAAGATATTCGCTCAATACCTGTTCGGCAGCCGCCGCATAGGCCAGCGCATCGCTTTCATAGCGCCCGCCAGTGACGGCGATTTTCGGGGCGGGTTTTGCAATGACGTTGCCGAGCGCACCATCCTGATGCAGCAGCCCGGCCTTGATTGACGTGGTGCCGAGGTCGAGTGCGATGGCAGAGATCATTTTAAATTCACCATTTGGGTGATTCATTCGAATTTTATTTGAATTCGGTAGGGGCGCGATAAATCGCGCCCCTACACTCTTCAATTTCCCCGTTCACCGCAGCCTCATCCCAGCCCATCGCAACGGCAACAGTTTCGGCAAGACTACGCAGCGCGCTTTCATCGAGCTTCGCCAGTATCAGCAACGGCATGCGGCGGCGCAGCAGATCGTCCAGATGCATGGCCATTTCGTGGCGTGCACAAAACAGCAAGTCCGCATGGATGAACGGCAGCGCAGGCAGGATGCGCTCAGCCAGGCAGCGGTTATTCTCAATGTTGCAGAGAATCTCCCCTGCCCGCTTGCCGTGGCGGCGGATAAGCCACTTGGCGCTTTCCGGATCAATGCCGAGCTCGCCTGCACGGGCGTTTGCGGCATCTAGCCAGACAGAATAATCTGCCTCCGGCATCCAGGGAAATTTTCTCCCTTTGGTCGGGCAAGATGCATTGACCCCGAGCTGCGCACATACAGTATCAATGATGCAGGCCGCATCTTCCCGAGCCGAGGTGAGCTTGCCGCCGATGGAATAATGCACCCCGTTGCTTGCAGTTTTCAGTTCCCAGTCGCGGCTGACCGCTGATGGCGATGCTTCATCGCCGCGCTTCATCGCGCGCAAACCGGCATAACTGCCGACCACGTCTTTTTCCGTCCAAGCGGCCTTAAGGTAGCGATTGGCCTCGGCCAGCAGATAGGCAACCTCTTCCGGCTCGACGGCGACATGATCGAGATCACCGCGGTAATCCGCATCGGTGGTGCCGAGCAGCGTCCTGCCATACCATGGAATCATGAAGAACACCCGGCCATCGGACCTGGCGGTCAGCAGCAAAGCCTCGTCAAACGGCAGTGCAGGCATGACCAGATGCACGCCCTTGTCCAGCCGGCACCACTCGCGCTCCTGCTCCGATGCGGCTATCCACTGGCCGGTGGTGTTGACGATTTGCCTGGCGAGAACCTGCGCATTTTTGTGCTTGAGTTGATCCTGAACCGTTGCGCCGCAAACCTGCCCATGCGGCTCGATAAACCCGGTCAGCTTGCAGTAATTCACGCACACCGCCCCCGCAGCCATCGCGCCCGAGATCAATTCCAGCACCAGCCGCGCATCATCGGTCTGCGCATCGCCGTAGGTAAAGCCGCCTTTCAGACCATCGCTATCGAGAAAAGGAAAACGCTCGGCAAAGGATTTCTGGTTGAAGTGATGGTGGGCCATGTCCGCACCCGGGCCACCCGCAAGAACATCGTACAGGGTCAAACCGGCCTTCAACTGTAGCGTGCCGACGCGGCTGTCCGCATAGACCGGCACGCCGAAACGCAGCGGCCAGACGCGATGCGGCGCCATCGCCAGCAGCATCTGCCGTTCCGCCAGCGCTTTCCTGACCAGCTTGAAGTCGAATGACTCCAGATAGCGCAGGCCGCCGTGGATCAACTTGCTGGATGCGGAAGAAGTCGCGCCGGCCCAGTCGCCCTGCTCCACGATGGCAACGCTCAGGCCGCGCAAGGCCGCGTCATAAGCCGTCCACGCCCCATAGATGCCGCCGCCGCAGACCAGCAGGTCGAAATGGCGGCATGCCAGCAATGAGAAATCGCGTTTCATCTATCCCTCATCTGCAAGGCTTTTTGTGGAACATCGCTGATGAGAATATCCACTCCCAATTCCAGCGCCTTGTTGATTTCCTCGTCAGTGTTGCAGGTGTAAACCGCGATGCATTTGCCATGATTGCGCAGCAGCCTGACCATCGCATCATCCAGGGTTTCTATGGGCAGGCACAGCCCGTGCAGGAAAGGTTGCTCGATCAGGACACGCTGCGCTTCGTCCAGTGTCTGCTCGGGCTCAAAGTTGTAAACCAGCGGAAACTCAGGCGCGCACCGATGGGCATAAACCAGGCTGGCGAGATTGAATGAGG
>JAGWMH010000249.1 GCA_028871775.1 Betaproteobacteria bacterium | reverse complement strand
CGATGGCTCAGGTGCCCGACCTGATGGACATGGCGCTGGGCTACCGCGCCGGCAGCCTGGGCGAGACCTCGGCGCTATTGATACTTGCCGGCGGCCTGTTCCTGATGGCCAAACGCATCATCTCGTGGCACATTCCGTTGAGCGTGATGGGCGGGTTGTTCCTGATGGGCACTGTGTTCCACGCCGTTGACCCCGCCCGTTTTACCAGCGGCACCTTCCACCTGATGTCTGGTGCCACCTTTCTGGGGGCGTTCTTTATCGCCACCGATTACGTCACTTCGCCGGTATCGAAAAAAGGACAATTGATATTCGGCCTCGGCTGTGGCGTGCTGATCTGGCTCATCCGCACCTTCGCCGGCTATCCCGAAGGCATGGCCTTCGCGGTGCTTCTGATGAATGGGCTGGCTCCCATCATCGACCAATACACCCGCCCGCGCGTGTTTGGCCGCACCAGCAAGGGTGAACCGCTGCCGCTGGTGAAGGAAAAACCATGAAACAACAACGCATGATGGTTCACGGCATGATTCTGGGAGCATTCTGCCTGGGTTTCGGGCTCCTGCTCGCCTTCACCGACCGCGTTACCGCGCAGGATATCGCCGTACGCGCCATCGAGGACAGGCAGAACTCGCTCAGCCAGGTGATCCCGGACAGTATTCACGACAACAACCCGGTCACGGACACCGTTGCCATGAAAGACGGGCAGGGCAATGAAATCACCGTTTACCGCGCCACCAAAGAAGGCAAGGTGACCGGTGTGGCGTACGAGATATTCGGTTCGGGCTATGCCGGCAAAATCAAGCTGATGCTGGGCGTCGATGCCGAGGGCAAAATTCTCGGCGTGCGCGTCCTCGCCCACAAGGAAACGCCCGGCCTGGGCGACAAGATCGAAGTGAAGAAAGGCGACTGGATACTGCGCTTCACCGGCCTGTCCCTCGGCAATCCGTTGCCCGACAAATGGAAGGTGAAGAAGGACGGCGGCCAGTTCGACCAGTTTGCCGGCGCCACCATCACGCCACGCGGCGTGGTGCGCGCCGTCCGCGAGGGACTTGAATTTTTCGCCGCCAACAAGGCGCAAATGATGGGGGGGCACTAAATGGCAACGCAATACAAAACCATCGTCCGCGATGGCCTGTGGGATAACAATGGAGTGCTCAGCATGCTGCTGGGCATGTGCCCGACCATGGCCATGACCACCAGCGCCACCAACGGACTGGGCATGGGTCTGGCAACGGCAGTGGTGATGGCCGCCTCAGGCCTGCTGGTGTCCATGTTCCGCAGCCGCATCACTCAGGAAGTGCGCATCCCCGTCTATATCCTGATCGTCGCCGCCATGGTGACGCTGGTGGATCTCAGCATGAACGCGTGGATGCACGAGCTCTACAAGGTGCTGGGGCTGTTCATTCCGCTGATCGTCTCCAACTGCCTGCCGCTCGCCCGTCTCGAAGCCTTCGCCGCCAAGGAACCGGTGCTGCCCTCGCTGATGGACGGCATCTTCATGGGCATGGGCTTCACACTGGCGCTCACCGCCATCGGCGCAGTACGCGAGATTGCCGGCGCGGGCACCCTGTTCGCCGACGCATCGCTGCTGCTGGGGCCGGCCTTCAAGTTCATGGAAATGAAATTGATGTCCCCGGACAAGGGTGTACTGATGATGATCCTGCCGCCCGGCGGATTCCTCGTTGCCGGCCTGCTGGTGGTGGTCAAGCGCATCCTTGACGTGCGTGCCGGCAAGGCCATCCAGATGGGCGGCGCCCACAGTGCCGCATGAGGAAACAGCCATGAAAATCGGAATCGCCTACGCACTGCCGAAACGCCAGGTCTGGTTCGATGTCGAGATGCCCGAAGGCGCCACCATCCAGGACGCCATCAATCGCTCGGGCATCCTCAAGCAATTTCCCGAGATCGACCTGGAGAAAAACAAGGTCGGCATATACAGCAAGCTCAGCAAGCTGGACGCCGTGCTCAGTGACGGCGACCGCGTCGAAATCTACCGCCCCATCACCTGCGACCCGAAATCCGTGCCCCGCAAGGCCAAAGCCGGGGACGCCGCATCCGAAGCAGAAGCCGGTTAGGCAGGCAAAGCCGCTCTCATGTAAAGATACCCCTGGCCGTGCTGAAGATGGCAGGAATGGAACCGGCGGCACACTCCGCATAGCATTCGTCGAACAACATCAGGCGTGGCAAACGCAGCCAGCGACTTGTTGAAATCTGACGCTCCTCGAAACTCCCCGCAAGCAGCTCGTTTGGCCAAAGCGGACCAAGTGTGTCATTGCGAGGAGGCGCCGTCATTGCAAAAAAGCCTTTAGCTGCGAGCGAAGCGTGGCAGGAAGTGCAGCAATCCAGGGGGTTTGGTAGTATGTGATGCCTACTGGGTTGCCACTGCCTTGCGGGCCTTGCAATGACAATGCTTGCGGGCTGCCGTGGTTAATGGAATTGGCAGTGTCAGCACACTCAATCCGGTTAATGAATCATTGGGAATGATATGGCGTGACCTGACCGGGAATCAAGGAACCTCTGAACATGACCAAGCGCACAACCCCCGATCATGCGCGGCTCGACCGCGTCGTTGCCGAGGCTCGCCGCCAGAGCGAGGAGCGCGAGGCAACCTACCGCGAGCGGGCGCTCAAACTGTTTCCATGGATTTGCGGGCGATGCGGCCGCGAGTTCTCGGGTGTGCGCCTGCGCGAGCTGACCGTTCACCACAAGGATCACAACCACGACAACAACCCGCTGGACGGCAGCAACTGGGAACTGCTTTGTTTATACTGCCACGAAAACGAACATGCACGCCTGCTGGACGAGGCAGTGCGGGGAAGGGGAGCCGGTGATCAGGCGCCCGTGGCAACCCATAATCCCTTTGCCGATCTGAAGGCCATGCTGAAGCGGAAGGAGTGACCGTTTGATGATGGCGGCGGAGGGCCGCCATCGCCAGTCAACGTGACTGCTTGCGTTGGTATTTACAGGCTCGCAGCAGTTGGGGAATGGTTATCTATGCGGCCTTGAGATGTTGGATATGGTTGTAGTCGCCTTGTTGTTCCAGTGTCCACACGTCCACCGTTTGTTGCATCC
>JAGWMH010000248.1 GCA_028871775.1 Betaproteobacteria bacterium | reverse complement strand
TCCGGCGGCATCTACAACAACTCCGCCCAGGTGTGGAACCATACCTTTTTCTGGAACTGCATGAAACCCAATGGCGGCGGCGCACCAAGCGGTGCGTTGCTCGAGGCCATCAACAGAAAATGGGGCAGCTTCGACGAATTCAAGAAAGTCTTCCAGACTTCCGCCGTGGGCAACTTCGGCTCCGGCTGGACCTGGCTGGTGAAGAAGGCCGACGGATCAGTGGACATCGTCAACATGGGCGCTGCCGGCACGCCGCTGACCACAGGCGACAAGGCGCTGCTGTGCGTGGATGTGTGGGAACACGCCTACTATATTGACTACCGCAACCTGCGCGCCAAGTATGTCGAAACCTTCCTGAACAGCCTGGCGAATTGGGGTTTTGCAGCCAAGAACTTTGCGTAATTAGCCCGTGAACTCCCGGCTATGCCGGGAGTTCCATTAGGGGTTAACGGTTGCCGTTGGTGTTGCCGTTATGCCCGCGCCCGAGTGCGAAGCTGGTTCCCTGGCGGTGCTGGCCGCTTGTGTTTCCCCTGTTGCCGAAACTATTACCACGGCGTTGCGCATTGTCGCCGAAGCGGTTGTGCGATTGCCCCTCGCGGCGTGCGGCGCCGCGTTCGTCACGCGGGAAACCGTGGCGGCTGTCGGGGGCAGTGTGGCGCCCGAAGCCGCTGGGTTTGCCGCGCGGGCTGGAAGGTTGCGAATGCGGTTTGAATTTGGGTTCCATTCCGGCAACCGTATGGGCGTTTATGCTCTGGCCGGTGTAGCGTTCGATTTTCTTCAGGTGCAGCGCATCGCGGTTGGAGGCAAACGACACGGCGATGCCGGAAGCGCCGGCGCGTCCGGTGCGCCCGATGCGGTGCACATAGTCCTCGGCGAACTTGGGTAAATCGAAGTTGATCACGTGCGAGATACCAGCAACGTCAATGCCGCGCGCGGCAACGTCGGTTGCCACCAGCACGCGAACCTGCCCGCGACGCAGGTTGAGCAGCGTGCGGTTGCGCTCGCGCTGGCTCATGTCGCCGTGCAGTGCGGCGGCGGAATGCCCCTGCGCTTGCAGACCGTCGGCCAGTGCATCGGCATCGCGCTTGGTGGCGGTGAATACCAGAGCCTGGTTCAATGCCGTGTCGCGCAGCAGGTGATCCAGCAGGCGGTTCTTGTGCGCCATGTCGTCCACATACATCAGGCGCTGCTCGATATGCTCGTGGCGCGCCTTGGCAGCTGCAACGGTGATGCGTTTGGGATCCTTGAGCAGGCGTTTTGCCAGGTTGCCGATGACGCCTTCCAGCGTGGCCGAGAACAGCAATGTCTGGCGCGTCGCCGGGGTGGCGGCGGCGATGCGCTCCACGTCGTCGATGAAGCCCATGTCCAGCATGCGGTCGGCTTCGTCCAGCACCAGCATTTCCAGGCGCGAGAAGTCAATGCGGCCGCGCTCGATATGGTCAATCAAGCGGCCCGGTGTGGCCACCAGAATATCCACCGGGTTGGACAGCAGCTTGTTTTGCAGCGGGTAGGGCATGCCGCCCAGGATGCTCACCACTTTCAGGCGCATGTTCTTGCCGTACTTGGCGGCGGCGTCGGAAACCTGTTGCGCCAGTTCGCGCGTCGGGGTCAGCACCAGCACGCGCGGGCCTTTGCTGCGCACGGCGGAAGGTTCCGCAATGCGGTGCAGCGCGGGCAAAATGAAGGCAGCGGTTTTGCCGGTGCCGGTCTGGGCGGAGGCCATCAGGTCGTGGCCGGCCAGCGCTTCCGGAATCGACTGCGCCTGTACCGGCGTGGGCACGGTATAGCCGGCTTCTTCAACCGCCTTGAGTATGGCCGGGTTCAGGCCGAGGGTTGCAAAGGTTGAGCCGGTTGCAGTTGTTGCAACGGTTTCAGTTGTTGTGTTTTCAATCGTTATAGCTTTAACAGACACGTTTATTCCTTAAAAATTTAAAGCAAGGCGCATGCGTGGCTTAAAGCCGCACAATAATATTCAGTAGGGGAGATAGCCTCTACCGGCGCAAATACATCGTCGCTAACCGGTGAACAGCAAGAGTGCGCCCAGTGTTGATGCTTTACATGGGAACGCTGGAGGTCAGGAAACGATGAACCAACGCTGCACGAACATCGCAGCGAGGTGCGCATTATAGGCAAGCAGGCTGGGAAAGCAAGCTAAATTTTGGCGGCTTGCGTATAATCCGCGCCCATGCAACATATCCGCAATTTCTCCATCATCGCCCACATCGATCACGGCAAGTCCACACTGGCTGACCGCATCATCCAGTTGTGCGGCGGGCTGTCCGACCGCGAGATGGAAGCGCAGGTGCTCGACTCCATGGATCTGGAGCGCGAGCGCGGCATCACCATCAAGGCGCAGACCGCCGCGCTGCAATACAAGGCGCGCGATGGCCAGACCTACAACCTCAACCTGATCGATACGCCGGGGCATGTGGACTTTTCCTACGAGGTATCGCGCTCGCTGTCCGCCTGCGAAGGCGCGCTGCTGGTGGTGGATGCGTCGCAGGGCGTGGAGGCGCAGACCGTGGCCAACTGCTATACCGCGCTGGATCTCGGCGTGGAAGTGGTGCCGGTGCTGAACAAGATAGACCTGCCCTCGGCCAACCCGGACCATGCCATCAAGGAAATCGAGGAAGTCATCGGCATCGCCGCGCACGACGCCACGCGCTGCTCGGCCAAGACCGGCGAAGGTGTGCAGGACGTGCTGGAAGCGATGATCGCCAAAGTGCCGCCGCCCAAGGGCGACCCCGATGCGCCGCTGCAGGCATTGATCATAGACTCGTGGTTCGACAATTATGTCGGCGTGGTGATGCTGGTGCGGGTGTTCAACGGCACGCTGAAGCCCAAGGAAAAAATCCTGCTGATGGCCACCGGCGCGCAGCACCTGACCGAGCACGTCGGCGTGTTCACCCCCAAGTCGCAGCCGCGCGAGGCATTAAGCGCAGGGCAGGTGGGTTTCGTCATCGCGGGCATCAAGGAACTGAAAGACGCCAGGGTCGGCGACACCATCACCCATCAGGCCAGGCCCGCACAGCAGGCGTTGCCGGGCTTCAAGGAAGTGCAGCCGCAGGTGTTC
>JAGWMH010000247.1 GCA_028871775.1 Betaproteobacteria bacterium | reverse complement strand
GTCCGGCAAAGTGCCGCGCAGTACGCCGTTGCGCAACTCCAGGCCTTCCAACGTGCGTGAATCGGAATCGGAGCGTTCGTAAATGCACACGGGATTGCATAGCTGTTGCAGGATGTCGGCACAGGTATCGCGCCAGCGTTCCGCTCCCGCACTGCCGATCTGCATCACCAGCACGTTGCCGTATTGATCGACAACCAGCCCCGGCAGGCCGTCCGATTCGGCATGGATCAAACGCATTCCGCTGCTTTCGTCAGCCAGTTTCAAATCGTGGCGTAGCGCTAAAGCGCTCGCAATACGGCTGCGGAAAAATTCCGCGTTGATGATTTCCTCTTCGCGCCATGACCAGACGCGCGCGGTGATTTGCGAACCGGGGTTGTACGCCGCCCAAGCAAGGAATTCGCCTTGCGCGCTGCGCACGGGCAGCGTGTCGCCGCCGGCGGGTGCACCATCCATGCGTTCAACCGCGCCGGAGAATATCCACGGGTGGCGGCGCAGCAGGGATTTTTCGCGCCCTGCCTTGAGGATGATGCCGGCAGATTCTACGCCGACATTCCCGCGCAGGCGGGAATCCAGTGGGTTTGGCTGTTTCTCGAAACTTCTGGGTGTTCGGCTTTGTCCGCTACGCGGGGGCTTTGTCTTGCTGGATTCCGGCTTACGCCGGAATGATGATGAATTGGAGCGTTGTTTCTGGGTCATGGTTTCTTCTTTGCGCGCGGATGCGCCGCATCGTAAATCTTGCTTAGATACTGGAAATCAAGATGGGTATAAACCTGAGTGGTGGAGATGCTGGCATGGCCGAGCATTTCCTGCACCGCGCGCAGGTCGCCGCTGGATTGCAGCACGTGCGTGGCAAACGAGTGGCGCAACAGATGCGGATGCACGTTGCTGGTGATGCCCTGCTTGATGCCCCACTCCTTCATGCGCAACTGCACCGAGCGCGTGCTGATGCGCTGGCCGTTGCGGTTGACGAACAGCGCATCTTCATTCGGTTTGGCCGCATGTTCGCGCACCGCCAGCCATGCTTGCAGCGCGGCGACGGCGTGGCTGCCCAGCGGCACGATGCGCGTCTTGCTGCCCTTGCCGGTGACGCGCACCGCGGCATCGTTGAAATCCAGCGCCGCCGCATCGAGGCTTACCAGCTCCGCCAGCCGCAGTCCGGAAGAATAGAACAGTTCGAACATCGCCTTGTCGCGCACTGCCAGCAGGCCATCGGCGGTGGGCAGCTCCACCATGCGCACAGCTTCGTCCGGCGACAGCGCATGCGGCAGGTTGCGCGCCGATTTGGGTGCGCGCAGCCCGGCGCAGGGATTGGCCTTGTATTGGTGGTCGCGCATCAGATAAGTATAAAAGCTGCGCCATGCCGACAGCATGCGCGCCAGGCTCTTGCCGCCCAGCCCCTGCCCGTGCAGCTGCGCGATGAAACGGCGGATGTGGTGGCTTTTCAGTTCGCCCAGCGGGGTCGGGCCGGCGAGTTTGAACAGGCGGCGGATGTCGCGCGCGTAATTCTCGGCGGTGAGCGGGGAATAGCGCCGCTCGTTGCGCAGGTGCGCGAGAAAGCCGTGCAGGGTGTCTTGATTGGGCTGCGCGGCATCGGACATATCTTAAAGAGAGGATTGCAGCGCGCTGCTTACGATTTCCGCGATGCGTTGCAGGAACAACGTGCCCATCTCGGGATAGAAGCGTTGCGTATCTTCGCTGGCGAGCACCAGCAGGCCGATGGATTGTTCGCTGTTTCTAAGTGGCAGGTAGGCGAACGAGCGCAGATGCGGAGCGGCTTCGCCGAACCAGCTCAGGGTATCGTGCACCGCATGGTGCGCGCATACCGGTTGTGTTTGCTGGTCGGCAAACGCCAGCACTTCGGCGCTGGGCGGCAATCCTTTCCAGACATGCAGCGCCACATGCGGCACATCAAAAATCTCGCGCAAATTTCGTGTGACGGCATCCTGTATGGCCATCAAGTCGCGTGCGCCGAACAGCGCAAGGGTGAACCGGTGCACCTTGTCTTGCAAGGCATCATTATCTTTGCCGAACTCCACCATCTCGCGCAGCTTCTTTTCCAGCTCCTTGTTTTTCTCGCGCAAGGCCAGCATCTGCCGCTCGGAAAGCGAGATGGTGCGCCCGCCGTAGGGGTGCGGGATGGTGACTTCCGCCAGCATGTCGGCGTAGGCCTCGAAAAACTTCGGGTTGTTCTGCAAATACAGCGCGACGTCTTCATCTCTCATTTTGTGGCTCTCATGTTGCCGGTTTATAAAGTTATTTCGCCTTCAAATACGCCGATGGCCGGACCGGTCATCAGCACCGGTGCGCCATCACCGGCCCATGCGATGTCCAGCACGCCGCCCCTGGTTGCAACATGCACGCGCTCGTCCAGCAGGCCGCGCCGGATGCCTGCCACCACTGCGGCGCATGCGCCGGTGCCGCAGGACAGCGTTTCGCCCGCGCCGCGTTCGTACACGCGCAGCTTGATGTGGCCGCGGTCCACCACCTGCATGTAGCCCGCATTCACCCGTTTGGGGAAGCGCGGGTGGTGCTCGATCAGCGCGCCCTGTGTAGTGACCGGCGCGTGTTCCACATCCGCCACTACCTGCACCGCATGCGGGTTGCCCATGGACAGTGCGGTGATCTGCACTGTCTCGCCGGCCACCTCCAGTGGCTGGATGACGGCATCGCTGTCGGTATTGAACGGAATGCGTGCTGCTTCGAAAACCGGCGCGCCCATGTTCACCGTGACGCGACCATTTTCCTCCAGGCGCGGGGTGATCAGCCCGCTCTTGGTTTCCACCACGATCTCGCGCTTGTGCGTCAGCCCCTGGTCATGCACAAAGCGCACGAAGCAGCGCGCGCCGTTGCCGCACTGCTCCACCTCGCCGCCGTCGGCGTTGAATATGCGGTATCGGAAATCCGCGTCGGGATGTTGCGTGGCTTCCACCAGCAGGATCTGGTCACAGCCCACGCCGAAATGCCGGTCGGCCAGCAGGCGCAGCTGTTCCGGGGTTAGCTGGATGCGTTGGCGCACGCCATCGATCATCACGAAATCGTTGCCGGCGCCGTGCATTTTGGTAAATTTCAGGAGCA
>JAGWMH010000246.1 GCA_028871775.1 Betaproteobacteria bacterium | reverse complement strand
GCTTGTGATAAGGCGCCCACTCTTCTTGTGTTATGCCTTTCATAGATACTCCCTAGCCATTTCATGGTAATTAAGTCTTGGTACAAATGTATCGTAACGAAATTGTTCTGTATACCAGGCGGTATGAAGAGCAATTTTGATCTTCATGCTGATTTGTAGATTTGAGGTTTGTTTCCCCTGTGCGCCGCCGAAGAGCAGACGCAAGCGAGCGGAGGTGTAGGCGAGCACTGTTCGAGCTCCGCAGTGAGGACGGTTTGTGTGCCTCACCAGGGCGAGTTGCGCAGCCCCGCTTGATTGCGACTGATCGAGGGCACCGCGTAGCGGCGGCAAACCGGGGTCGCCTTCTTCTTGGTTACTTCTTCTTGGCGTCGCAAGAAGGAGCAACTTGCTGCCGGGCAACCCCCGGCGGTTTTGGTTTTTGAAGTTTAAGGGCGTTCGCCCTGCGACATGCTCAGGGCGAACGGACAACTACTTAACCTGTCCCCTCTCAATACTAACCCCCACCATCTTGCAGTTGCGGATCGCTTGCAGTTTGGCGACGCTGACTTTGACCCACGGGGCATTGAAGTCCTTGAGGATGATCTGCGCGATGTGTTCGGCCAGGGTTTCCAGCAGTGAAAAATGCCCCTCGCTCAGCACAGTCTGAATGTGTTGTGCGACCTGTGAGTAGTCCAGCGCATCGTTGATGTTATCGCTCTGGCAGGCGCGGCTGCTGGGCAGGGCGATCTCCAGATCGAGCTGCAGGGTTTGCGGCACGCGCTTTTCCCATTCGTACACGCCGATGAGCGTTTCGACTTTGAGTTCGCGCAGAAAAATGATGTCCATCGCTGTCAGTAAAGAATGGCGTAAAATTCGCCGCTCGTGCATTTTAAGATATTCCGGATGATGACCCTAGTTTTTGTTGTGTGTGCCTACCTGCTAGGCTCGGTTTCCTTTGCGGTGCTGATGAGCAAGGCGTTTGGCTTGCCCGACCCGCGCACTTACGGTTCGAATAATCCGGGCGCGACCAATGTGTTGCGCAGCGGCAAGAAAGCGGCGGCGGTGCTGACCTTGTTGGGTGATGCGGCGAAGGGGTGGCTGGCGGTATGGCTGGCGCAGCACTTCGCGCCGCAGGATGAAAATTACTTGGTGCTGGTTGCGGCGGTGGTGCTGGCCGTGTTTCTCGGCCACGTGTTCCCCGTCTTCTTGCGCTTCAAGGGTGGCAAGGGCGTGGCGACGGCGCTGGGCGTGTTGCTGGCGTTGAGCGGCTGGCTGGGCCTGGCGGCGCTGGCGACCTGGTTGCTGGTGGCGCGGGTGTTCCGTTATTCTTCACTGGCGGCCTTGTCCGCTGCCGTCGGCGCACCGATCTATGCGATGTTGCTTGGCCTGCCGCGTGAATGGGTGCTGGCGTCAGGCATCATGTCGCTGCTGCTGGTCTGGCGGCACAAGAAAAATATCAGAAATCTGCTGGCGGGCAAGGAAAGCAAGATCGGGAAAAAATCCGAGGATCAATCTGCTGATAACGCCTAGTTTTTGATTCGTCACACCGGCGAAGGCCGGTGTCCAGTCAATTTAATGCACTGGATTCCGGCCTTCGCCGGAATGACAACTTCGTTAAGAAGTGTAGTTGATCTGCTGTAAATCCCAGCGCGGCTTGACGTTGAAGCGATAGTCACGCCTTGCCTCTTGCTGTTGCAGGCGCAACGCGGCGGCGAAGGCAATCATCGCGCCGTTGTCGGTGCAAAATTCCAGATCGGGGTAAAACACGCGGAAGCCGCGCCTGCCTGCCGCCTGGTCAAGCTGTGTGCGCAGCCGCTGGTTTGCGCCCACGCCACCTGCGACTACCAATTGCTTGAGGCCGGTCTGCTTGAGCGCCAGGAGCGACTTGTCGACCAGTACTTCTACAATAGCTTCCTGCACTGCATGGGCGATGTCGGCCCGGGTTTGTTCGTCCAGGCCTTGTTCATCCAGCGTGTGTTGCCGGGTGAGGGTGAGCACGGCGGTCTTCAGCCCGCTGAAACTGAAATCCAGATCGCCGCTGTGCAGCATCGGGCGCGGCAACTTGAAACGCCACGGCTGTCCGCGCGCGGCCAGTTTTGCCAGCTCAGGCCCGCCGGGATAGCTCAGGCCGAGCAGCTTGGCGCTTTTGTCGAAGGCCTCGCCCGCGGCGTCGTCCAGCGTTTCTCCCAGCAAAGTATATTGCCCCACGCCATCTACGCGCATGAGCTGGGTGTGGCCGCCGGAGACCAGTAAGGCGACGAAGGGGAATTCCGGTGCCGGGTCGGACAGCAGAGGCGATAACAGATGGCCTTCCAGATGGTGGATACCGATGGCGGGCACATCCAGCGCATAAGCCAGCGCACACGCGATGCTGGCGCCCACTAACAGGGCGCCGGACAGCCCCGGCCCTTGCGTGTAGGCGATGGCATCCACATCTTGCAATTGGCACCCGGCTTTTTGCGCCACGGCGCGGATCAGCGGCAGCACATGGCGGATGTGGTCGCGTGACGCCAGTTCAGGCACCACTCCCCCGTATTCGCTATGCATCGCCACCTGGGTGTGCAGCACGTGTGCCAGCAGCCCGCGCTCGCTGTGGTACAGGGCAACCCCGGTTTCATCGCAGGAGCTTTCAATTCCCAGAATTAGTTTCATGTTTTAAGTTGCCTAAAATACTTATATATTGTAGCCGGATTGCAAGGCTGGGCGTTGCATGCGCCGGATTCTGGCGTGCGGACAAAAATAATTTTCATAAAGTGCTTGACCATCGTTTTTTGCTCTGTATAATGCGCACCTCTTCGCTGCCATGGCAGCCCGTTCTTTAAAAGTTTACAGACAACCGACGAGTGTGGGTATGTGCGTTGAGGAGTTGAAGTTACGCGGTTCAGGCCGTGTTGCTTTGATGACTCAAGACATAAAGAAGTAACTCACACGAAGTCGAAAAACAGAAATGTAATTCGCTTTGAGTGAGATCAGTTTGGCTGTAAAAGGCTGAACTTAAAATTGCTAGAAGATTGAACTGAAGAGTTTGATCCTGGCTCAGATTGAACGCTGGCGGCATGCTTTACACATGCAAGTCGAACGGCAGCACGGGGGCAACCCT
>JAGWMH010000010.1 GCA_028871775.1 Betaproteobacteria bacterium | reverse complement strand
CTGGGGCGGAAGCGCAGGGCGGCATTGGGCACCAGCAGCGCTCCCTTGCGCTGGGCGACGATGATATTCACGTAGGCCGACATGCCCGGCATGAGCGCCTGGGCGGAATTATCCACGGCAATGACCACGTCGTAGGTCACCACATTCTGCTGGGTGGTGGGGTTGAGCCGCACCTGGCTCACCACGCCGTTGAAATTGCGGTCCGGGTAGGCATCCACGCGAAAGGTGGCTTGCTGGCCTTCATGGATATTGCCCACGTCCGCCTCGGCATAGCTCGAGTCAATCTGCATCTTGCTCAAGTCCTGCGCAATGGTAAACATGGTCGGCGTCTGGAAGCTGGCCGCCACGGTCTGGCCAACATCCACCGCGCGCGACACCACCACTCCGGCCACCGGGGAACGGATCACGGTGTAGGCCAGATTGGTGCGGTCGCGCTCGGCTTGCGCCTCTGCCACGGCAAGCTGCGCCTGTGCCGACTTCAGCGCCTGCACCGCCGTATCCAACTCCTGGCGCGATACATATTCCTGCGCGTAGAGCGTGCTCATTCGCGTTTCGTTGGCGAGCGCCAGTTCCAGCGAGGCTTTCGCATTCGACACGTTCGCCATGCTTTGCTGCAACTGCGCCTGGTTCAGCGCGGGGTCAAGTTCCAGCAATACCTGCCCGGCCTGCACGTGATAGTTGAAATCGGCATACAGTTTTTTCACGATGCCCGAGACCTGGCTGCCGACATTCACCAGCTTCACCGGATTCAGCGTGCCGTTCGCCGAAACGATCTGCGTGATGGGGCCGCGCTCCAGGGGAGCAGTCAGGTAACGCTTCTCCGGCGCAATTTTCTGCGGCATCAGCCGCCAGGTAGCTGCCCCTGCCGCGCCCAGCACCAGCAGGATCAGCGCGCTTCTTGTGACAATTTTATTCATGGCAATGCCTCAGTTTTTATACCGACCAGAGTAAGATCAAGTTGCCCGATGGCCTGGGCAAGGGCAAATTTGCTCGCCTGGAAGTTATACAGCGCAGAAACGCGCTGCTGGCGCGCACTGGCCAATGTGCTCTGCGCGGTCAGCGCATCCAGAATGCTGCCTACTCCGGCCTTGTAGCGGCCCAATGCCATTTTCTCGGACTGGTCGGCGGAGGCAACCAGGTCATCCGCGGCGCGCAGTGCCTGGCTGTTGGTCAGCAGCGCCTGATAGGCTGTCCATACATCCAGCGCAATCTGGTTCGCCAGCCGGTCACGCTCCGCCACCTTGCCCTCCAGTTGCGCCTGTGCGGCACGGTTATTGTAAGTATCCCGGAAACCGCTGAACCACGGCATGCTGACCGAAACACCGAGGCTGTTGCTGTGGCTGGTGCTGGCTATGCCGGCAGTCGTGGCTTCGGAGCGCGAAATTCCCCCATTCAAATTGAATGTCGGCAGGCCGGCGGCCCTGGTGGCAGCCAGGTTCGCCTCGGCTGCCTTGATCTGTGCTTCGGCCGCAGCCAGATCCGGGCGGTTGTGCCGCGCATCCGCAATCAGCTTGCCGATGCTCTGCTCTGCCACGGAATCAGGGCTCGGTTCCGGCACCGGCGCCAGCACGAAAGGCTGGTTCGCATCAAATCCCATGATATTGGCCAGTGTACCCTGCGCATTGGCGGCATCTCCCTCGGCACGAATCCGGTTCAGCACGGTCTGGGACAGCGCGGTTTGCGCCTGCAAGCGATCAGCCTGCGTCGCAGTGCCCGCATGGTAACGGGCTTGAGCGGCATCCAGGCTTTTGCTCGCTGCCACCTCGGCAATCCGGAAGGACTGCACGCTGGCGCGCGCCGAAAACAGTGTGTAATAGGATTGGACCGCCGTCAGGAAAACGCCCTGCAACGTCTCGTCGCGCGTGGCATTTGCCGCAACCAGCAACTGCTTGGAATTTTCCACATTGGCTTCACGCCCTCCGAAGTCATACAACAGATAGTTGGCCGATACACTCGCATTTTTCAGGCTGGAATCAGTGGTCGTTGCTCCAACAGTGGTCCGGCTGCTTAACACAGAAATTGGCCCGCTCAGGGTAGGAAGATAGGCCGACAGGCTGCTTCCCAGCTGCGCGGCCTGGACACGCGAGTTCGCCCATACTGAATGGGTCTGCGGGTTATTGCACAACGCAAGATCGACGACATCCGCCAGGGTCAGTTGGCTTTTTATTTTGTCTTTCGGGCATATTGCGGCATCGCTGGTGGAAGCAAACGGACCGGATGCAACATATTGCCTGGTGGCAAACAAGTCAAAACTGCCCTGGGCGCTGGACGGCCAGGCAAGCAATACACACTCGAATAACGCCACGGCTAAACCCGTGTAATATCGCCACATGAAATCGGGGTAATTTTTCTTATGTTGAAAAACACAGTATAACAATATTGCCGACGGCGCTGCCCGCACACTGTAAACCAGTCGCCAGATTAAAATAAACACTAAGCGGCATTGTTAATTATCGCCCTTAAGGCGGAGGTGGGGGTGGATAGCAAGATGGTGATGGAGTTGGTGCAGGCGGTTGAAAGTAAATTACTCGGGGCTGATATCAGAACGTCTGTTGCAGTCAAAATTCCTGACTGTTGTGTAAGGTTCTTAATCACTTGCCCGGCCCTGTTATTGTGTAAACGCTATATTTCATCAGGGATTGTGCTCCATGCCTAACTGGTCAAGAAGTCTAAGTGTAGCAGCGGCTCTGCTGTTGATAGCAGGGGTGACGTATTACGCAATCTACGGATCCAAACAGGCAGACACCAGCGTACGCACGTCTGGAATCGTCGAGGGGCCGGAAGTTAATCTCGCGCCAAAGGCTGCCGGGCGAATTTCGGAGATTTGCTGTAACGAAGGTGACCACGTACAGAAAAACCAGGTCGTCATCCGGCTCGAAAGCGATGATCTCGTGGCCGCAGTCGATCAGACGAAGGCAGGGGTGGAGCGGGCCCAAGCCAATATCGCTGTAGCGGAATCGTCGATCATATATGCACGGGCAAACATCGAGAACACAGAAGCCGAGATCAAAGCCATTCAAGCGGACGCCGAGAAAGCCAAGGCCCAGATGGACGATGCTGACAGGAAACTTGCTCGGGCGCGGTTACTCTTCCAGCAAAAATTTATCTCGCAGGATGCGCTTGATACCGCCACAACGGTACATGCTGCGTTGGCGGCCGATTTATCGTCAGCCAAGTCAAAAATCATCGGGGCACAGTTCAAGAGAGATGCGGCCGTCGCGCAATTGAGCACTGCCCAGAATCAACTTCAGTTGGCCCACTCGGATCTCAGGCAGTCGCAAGCCAACCTGGCTTTCAATCAGGCCAAGCTCGCCGACATGGCCATTGCGACCCCTATTGCAGGCACAGTGGTGTTCAAGGCATTGGAAAAGGGTGAAACCGTCACCCCCGGTGTGACGGTATTGACCGTGGTCGACCTCGCCAGCCTTTACGCGCGGGTGGACGTCGATGAGACGCTGGTGGACAGGATTGCGGTCGGTGGTGATGTGACGATAAGAACCGAAGGCACTTCGGGCAAACAATTCAAAGGAAAAATTTCGGAGATTGGACGGTATGCAGAGTTCGCAACCCAAAAGGACGTAAAGAACGGTCGACAGGACATTAAAACATTCCGCGTCAAAATTGCGTTTCAGGAACCAGCCGGACTACTGAAACCGGGGATGACGGTGGACGTAGAAATAGCGGAAAGAACGGAACCATGAGCGCGGAAGGCAAATCCGTCGAAGTGGCTGGACTGACAAAGAGATTTGGTTCATTCACCGCTGTTGATAATGTGAGTTTCGATGTGCCAGACGGCGAAATATTCGGCTATCTTGGCCCGAACGGCGCGGGTAAAACGACGTTGATCCGGATGCTGACGACGCTGATCATTCCTACCGGCGGAAGCGCGAAAATTGCCGGCTTTGATGTCGTGGCAAATCCCGCCGACGTAAGGCGCCAAATAGGCGTGATTTCGCAAGCGATGACGAGTGATCTGGATCTTACCGGTTATGAAAACCTGGATGTCTACGGACGTTTTTACGGGGTTCCTGCGCGGGAAAGAAAAGAGCGGATCAAGTACCTCCTGGATATGGTCGGGCTGAGTTCTCGTGCGGGCGAACTTGTCGCAGCTTATTCAGGCGGCATGAGGCGACGGCTTGAAGTTGCAAGAGGCCTTGTGCACAGACCAAAAATACTTTTCCTGGATGAGCCTTCGAGCGGTCTGGATCCGCAATCGAGGCGCGTCATGTGGGATCTGTTGCGGCAGATCAGACAGGAAAGTTCGACGACGATGTTTCTGACGACCCATTACATGGAAGAGGCGGATGCCTTGTGCAGCCGAATTGCCATTATCGATGCCGGGAAAGTAATTGTTATCGGCAGCCCGACGCAACTCAAACGGGAGATTTCCGGCAGTGACATCGTTTCGATCGCAGTTGAGGGGCTGTCAGATGGGTTGGTCAGTTGCGTAAAAGCATTACCATTCGTGCGCAATCTGCATATGGAGGACGAGACCTTGCGTGTTTCTGTCGACAGTGGGGCAACGAACCTTCCCGCATTGATGGATGCGATCAGGTCGACGGGAGGTCAAATATTGTCCGCAAGCATCCATGAGCAGTCCCTTGAGGATGTGTTCATCCATTTCACCGGAAAATCGATTCGGGAAGGTGAAGCGAAAAAAGTGAGCCTCTTGATCGGCGCTGGAGTGCCTCAGAGGTGGGGAAGATGAGCGACTTCTCGGAGGCAGCTCGAAGACTGTCCGCAGTGATAGACCGGGACATCAAGAAATTTATGCGCAATCCGATTGTGATCGGCATGAGTTTTCTGATGCCGATCATCTATCTGGTGATTATGGGCAATTCGTTTCAGGGGAAGCTGCAATCGCTGCCTCTTGTAGTAATCAATCATGACTCTGGGCGACAGGCGCGGGATCTTTTTGACAACCTCCGTGCCGTCGAGTCCGGCCCGGCGACATTGACCATTGTTCAATCCGAGGATGAACAAACAGCAATCGCCGATGTCCGCAACGGCACATACAAAGCAGCACTCATCATTCCGTCCGATTTCAGCAAGCGGGTGGACCTAAAATCAAGACCCGAAGTGGGGCTCTTTCTCGACAACACCGACGCCATATCTTCAGGAACGATAACAGGTGTCGTGAATGGAGCCGTTTCCGCGGTTCATCCCGGCTACGTTGCCATTCGGGAAGCGGCTGACGAAATACATGTCCGCAACGCCAATCTGTACCGCAGCGTGGATTATTTCCAGTCTCTGGTTCCCGGTGTTGTGGTCATGGCAATTTTTCTCGGAACCCTCACCACGGGTGTATTCAACATTGTCATGGATCGTTTTCTGGGCATCGAGGAAAGCTATCTCCTGACCCCACTGACAAAAGCCAACATCGTGGGAGGACTCATACTGAGCGGCCTTGCCATTACGACTACAGTGTCAATTTTAGTACTCGGGGTAGGCATGATCATGACTGGTATTCCACTCCCGACTGACATAGGGTCGCTGGCATCATTGCTCGTCGTCATCATCCTCACCACGCTTTGCCTGCAGAGTCTGATGTTCGTTCTTCTTGGAAGGGCTGACCATCCGAGGCTCGTTGGTGTGTTGAGCGGATTTATGAACGTGATCCTGTTTTTCCCGAGTGGTGCCGTTTACCCGACAGCGAGCTTGCCTGGTTGGTTAAAAAGCTTTGCCATGGTAAATCCGGAGGCTTATGCCGTAGATGCGCTGAAGGCATTGCTCTTCAAGAACGCAGGACTAACCACCGTTCTGGCAGACATTGGATTCCTTACGGCTTTCATGGCCGTGATGATGGTGGCCGCGATAATGCTATTTAAGCGAACACTCTAGCGTTGCGTCTAATGATGACCGGAATGAGACAGGGCGTGGCCAATAGCCAACAGGCAGTTGGGCGGATGCTGTTCGTCCAAGATACGACATTCATATGACAACATTCTGGGGGCGGCAAACAGTTGTGCCCATTTCCACGTTCAGCTAGTTATTGCTTGCGACCAGGTGAGCCACCTTGGGAAGTTCACTGCCCAGATGGAATGCCCGCGTTTTTTCGATAACTTCACGATCTGCAATTGTCGCCCGCTCATGCTGGCGCAAATGCTCAAGCCATGATTCGACCATGAAACATTCCACCATACGATCCGGATCCTCAATATCGTTGAATAGCTCCCACATGAACGCTCCATCGCGTCGCCTGATCCTGCGCATTCGTTGATGCATGATCTTCGCGAATTCATCGGCTCTTGCTGGATCGATGCGGTATTCCACCGTCACCATTACCGGCCCCCTATCGATTTCGAGGTCATCGGCCAGCATCGGTGCCGGCCGGTAGATCGACGGCGAAAGATCAGCCATATCATGTTGCCCGATTCGGTATGTCCATGTTGCGGCAATTCCGAGCAATGCTCCGACGGCTGCCACCGTGAGGGCATAGGGGATGCCAACCCACGAGGCAATCTGCCCCCAAAGTGTGCTACCCGCAGCCATGCCTCCCATAAAAACGACCCAGAAGAGTGCTAAGCCGCGTGCCCGCACCCAACCCGGCAAGGCAGTCTGGGCAGCCGTCATCAATGACGATACCACGCTGATCCATGCTACTCCCGTAACCAGCATTGCCGTTCCGGCCGCATACACATTCCCGCTATGGGCAAGCGCCAACATGGCGATCGAGTAAAGTCCGGTAGCGCCCGCCACAATGCCATCTCGCGATACACGAGCGCGAACACGAGGTAGCAACAACGCGCCGGCAATAGCGCCTACGCCCAAGCAAGCCAGGAACAGCCCATAAATGCCGGGGCCACTGTTAAGTTCTTGTCGAACGATCAGCGGCAGCAATGCCCAGGAGGCGCTTGCGAATACAAAAAAAGCAGCTCCCTTTGTAAGCACCGCCCGCAACTCTGGAGAATAAAGTGCATAACGCAACCCAGTGCGAATCGCCCCGAAGACGCGCTCGGCAGGCAGCTCACTTACCGTTGGCGTGCGCTGCCAGCTTTTCAGGGCTGCAATGACGGCAAGAAATGAAATGGCATTCAGGATAAAGACCGTTCCAGCCCCGGCTGCAGCAACGATCAATCCGGCAAGCGCCGGGCCGACGGATCTGGATACATTCATCCCTATCGTATTCAAGCCGATGGCAGCCTGGAGTTCTGACCGCTGCACCAATTCCGGTGTAATCGCGCCCCATGCCGGCATCATCATTGCGGTGCCAATGCCGAGAGCGAAAGTAAAGATCAACAGGATTGGGGCTGTCGTCATTCCTGAAAGTGTCAGTGCACCAAGAGTTGCAGCAGTGATCATCATCCAGACCTGTGATGTGATCAGGTAGCGTCGCCGATCGACAATATCGGCAAGTGCTCCCGCAGGAAGCGCCAGCAGAAATACCGGGGCAGTCGTGGCCGCCTGCACCAGAGCCACCATCAGGGGGCTGGGCGCGAGCGAAGTCATGAGCCAGCCTGCGCCGACCTCGTGCATCCAGGAACCGATATTTGAGACAATCGAGGCGATCCACAGCATCCGGAACACCCTGTTACGCAGTGGTGCCCAAGGTGAAGTGGGTGAACCTTTAATGAGGTTGGTGCTCATGATTGCTTTCTATAGCTATGCATAGTTGACGTTGCGGTCAGTCGCCCCTCGCAAAAGCGACCATTCAACCACTGCGTAATAGGCGCGCTTGCGAGTGGTGGCAGTTTCCTACCAATGCCATTTACATAAAGATTCTTACGCCCCTATGTAATGCGCGTGACTGACATCATGATTTATGGAAGCATCATAGAGTTACTTCGTGCCTTTCTGCCAATCACCACCCATGGCTTTGATCAGCACCGCGTTGGCAAGCAGTCTGCGGCCTGCTATGTCGAGGCTGCTGCGCTGTGCGCCCAGTGCTGTCGCCTGTGCCGTGACAACATTCAGGTAACTAACGATGCCGGCCTGGTACTGATTCTCGGTCAGCGCCAGTGCTTCGGCGGCGGACTGTACCGCAGCATGCTGCACAGCGGCCTCGTTTGCGAGCTGACGCAGGGCGGCGAGGTTGTCCTCGACTTCCTGGAACGAGGCGAGCACCGTCTGGCGATAACTGGCCACGCTCTTGTCATAGGCGGCGACTGCTGATTCCTTCTGCGCTGAACGTGCGCCGGCATCGAACAGAGTCAATGCAAGTGACGGGCCGAGCGACCAGAAACTATTAGGCGCTGTCATCAGTTGCGAGAGGCTGGAACTCTGGTAGCCGCCGGTGCTGCTAAAAGTCAGCGCGGGAAAAAATGCCGCCTGTGCTACGCCGATCTGGGCATTGGCCGCCACCATGCGCCGTTCGGCACCGGCGATGTCGGGCCGCCGCTCCAGTAGTGCGGAAGGCAGCGTGGCCGGAACCGGCGGCAGCGCGGGCAGGCCATTCGTCGGCTTGAGCTGGAAGTCTGATGGCGCTTTGCCGATCAGCACGGCGATGGAGTGTTCCAACTGCGCCCGCTGCACGCCTAGATCGATGGCCTGGGCTTGGGTCGTTTTCAGTTGTGCCTCGGCCTGTGCGACATCGACGCGGCCCGCGATGCCTGCTTCATAGCGGTTCTTCGTGATCTGCAGCGAGCGCTCGTATGCGGCACTGGTCTGGTCGAGCAGTTGCTGCTGGGCATCGTTGATGCGCAGCTGGAAATAGGCCTGCACCAATATCGCTTGAGCTGAGAGTAGTGCGGATTGCAGGTCGGTGCTGCTGGCCTGGGCCGAGGCTTCGTTGGCTTCGACATTGCGCCCGATGCGCCCCCAGATATCCGCCTCCCAACTGGCGCTGTAGGACAGCCGCGCAGTGTTGCGGATCGGGGTGCCAGGCACCACCGTCGACGTGCCGATCGTCGATGAAGAAGTGCCCTGAGCGCGGCTGCCCGACAGACTTCCGCTCAGCGTCGGGTAATAGCCGGACTGCGCCACGCCTAACAGCGCCAATGCCTGCCGGTATTGTGCTGCGGCAGCAAGAACGTTCTGGTTCGATATCTCGACCTGCGGCAACAGGGCATTCAATTCCGTGTCGCCGTAGATTTCCCACCACTTCCCGCGTGGCGCTTCGTCCTTCGGCTCGGCCGGCTTCCAGTCCCCGAACTCCTTGTAGGCGGCAGGCATCGCGACATCGGGACGGTGGTAGTCAGGGCCGACCGCGCAGCCGGTCAGCATCAGCAGGGCAGCCAGGATAGTGCGCGTCTTCATGATGAACATCCTTTCACTCATGGCGTGGTGGAGAGCACGGGACGGATCCGCGACAAAAACCCCAGGCACCACAACCGGAAACGGTCGAGATAGAGATAGACCACCGGTGTCGTGTACAGCGTCAGCAGCTGGCTCAGGATCAGGCCGCCGACGATGGAAATACCCAGCGGCCGCCGGAATTCCGCGCCGTCAGAGAAGCCAATGGCCAGCGGTATGGCGCCGAACAGCGCGGCCATCGTGGTCATCATGATCGGGCGGAAGCGCAGCAGGCAGGCTTGGCGGATCGCATCGCGCGGCGACAGGCCCTCGCGCCTTTCGGCATCGATGGCGAAGTCGATCATCATGATGGCGTTCTTCTTGACGATGCCGATGAGCAGGATGACGCCGATCAGCGCGATGATGGAAAACTCGGAGCCGAAGGCGAGCAGCGCCAGGATGGCGCCGACACCGGCCGAAGGCAGCGTGGACAGGATGGTCAGCGGGTGGATCAGGCTCTCGTAGAGGATGCCCAGCACCAGATATACGGCGATCAGCGCGGCCAGGATCAAGAGAGGCTGGTTGTCGAGCGATGCCTGGAAGGCCTTGGCCGTGCCTTGGAAACTGCCGTGCACAGAGGTCGGCACGCCGAGCTTGAGCATGGCATCGTCGATGAGCCGTGTCGCGTCGGAGAGCGAAACGCCGACCGGCAGGTTGAAGGAAATCGTCGCCGCCGCGAACTGCCCCTGGTGATTGACTGACAGCGGTGTCGCTGTCGGTTCGTATCGGGCGAATGAGGCCAGCGGCATCTGGATGCCTCCGGGCGCGATGATGAAGACATCCTTCAAGGCTTCCGGATTCTGCCAGTATTGCGGCGCCGCCTCCATGACGACGCGGTACTGGTTAAGCGGGTTGTAGATCGTCGACACCTGGCGCTGGCCAAACAAATCGTTGAGCGTGGCATCGATCAGCGCTTGCGAAATGCCGAGCCGCGCGGCGGCGTCGCGGTTCACCACCAGTGTGGTCTGCAAACCTTTGTCCTGCTGATCGGTGTTGACGTCGATAAGCTGCGGCAGCTGGCTCAAGGCCTGGCGTATACGCGGTTCCCAGGCACGCAGTTCGTCGATGTTGTCGGCTTGCAACGTGTATTGGTATTGGGCACTGCTGGGTCGTCCGCCGACGCGGATATCCTGCTGCGGTTGCAGGAACAGGCTGGAGCCGGGCTCGCGCGCCAGCTTGGGGCGCAGGCGTGCGATGACCTTGTCGGCAGAAATTTTCCGCTCTGCGAGAGGTTTCAATGACACGAACATGAAGCCCGTGTTGCGCTGGCCACCGCCGGTGAAAGCGACGACATTGTCCACCGCCGGATCAGCGTGCACGATATCCACATAGTTTGCCAGTTTTTCGCGCATGGCCTGGAAGGAAATGCTCTGGTCGGCCTGGATGTTGCCGGTCAGCCGGCCCACATCCTGCTGCGGAAAGAAGCCTTTGGGCACGATGCTGTAGAGATAGATGTTGAAGCCGATGGTGGCCGCCAGCACCAGCAGCATGATGCGACCATGCGCCAGCGCCCAGCCTAGGGTGACGCGGTAGCCATTCAGCGCGACGGCGAAAATCCGCTCGCTGCTGCGGTAGAAACGCCCGTGTTTTTCTTCGGTGCGCGGCTTTAGCAGGCGCGCGCACATCATTGGCGTCGTCGTTAGCGACATGACCAGGGAGACAAGGATGGCGGCGGAAAGCGTGACGGCGAACTCGCGGAACAGGCGCCCGATGATGCCACCCATCAGCAGGATGGGGATGAACACCGTGATTAACGACAGGCTCATCGACAGCACGGTGAACCCGACCTCGCGCGCGCCAAGTAGCGCGGCTTCGAACGGCGTACTGCCGTTCTCGATATGGCGCGACACGTTCTCCAGCACGACCACGGCATCGTCCACGACGAAGCCGGTGGCAATGGTCAGTGCCATCAACGACAGCGTGTTCAGGCTGAACCCGGCCAGGTACATGACGGCAAAGGTGCCGACCAGCGACACCGGCACCACGACGCTAGGGATCAGCGCCGCCCTGGCGTTGCGCAGAAACAGGAACACCACCAGCACGACGAGGACGACGGAAATCGCCAGCGTGCGCTCGACTTCGCGCAGCGAACCGCGGATGGTCGGCGTACGGTCCATGACGACGTTGAGGTCGATGGCGCCGGGGATGGAGGCGCCCAGTTGCGGCAACAGGGCGCGCACCCGATCCACCGTCTCGATGATGTTGGCGCCCGGCTGGCGACGGAGAATCATCATGACGGCGGGCTTGCCGTTGAACAGCCCGGCGTTGCGCACGTCCTGTTCCGAATCCAGGACACTGGCAACATCGCCGAGGCGCACGGCGGCACCATTGCGATAAGCGACGATCACCGGGATGTAGTCCGCTGCGGTTTTGGCCTGGTCATTCGCAAGTATCTGCCAGTGGCGGCTGTCGTCCTCGACCGCGCCTTTGGGCCGGTTGGCGTTCGTCGCGACAATGGCGGCGCGCACCGTCTCGACACCGATGCCCAGCTGGTTCAGCGCCGGTGGATTGAGTTCGACGCGCACGGCCGGCAGTGAAGCACCACCAACCGTGACCTGGCCAACGCCTTCGAGCTGGGAAATTTTCTGCGCCAGGATGGTCGAGGCGGCGTCGTACATCTGGGCGCGCGACATCGATGCCGAGGTCAGCGACAGTACCATGATCGGCGCATCGGCCGGATTCACTTTGCGGTAGGTCGGGTTGCTCGGCAGGCCGGTCGGCAGCAGTGTGCGCGCAGCGTTGATGGCGGCCTGCACGTCGCGGGCGGCGCCGTCGATGTCGCGGGAAAGATCGAATTGCAAAGTCACGCTGGTGTTTCCGAGCGAGCTGCTCGATGTGATTTCGGTGACGCCGGCAATCACGCCGAGCGTGCGTTCGAGTGGAGTTGCCACGGTGGAGGCCATGGTCTCCGGGCTTGCGCCCGGCAGCGATGCCTGCACGGAAATGGTTGGGAAATCAACTTGCGGCAGCGGCGCCACGGGCAACAGCGTGAACGCCACGGCACCCGCCATGGACACGCCCAGCGTCAGCAGCGTGGTCGCCACCGGACGGTTGATAAAGATGGCGGAGATGTTCATGTGCTGCGGGCTCGCCGCGCCAGGCGGTCGAAGGCGAGATAGATGACCGGGGTGGTAAACAGCGTCAGTACCTGGCTCACCAGAAGGCCGCCGACCATGGTGATGCCCAGCGGATTGCGCAGTTCCGAACCGACGCCCGTGCCCAGCATCAGCGGCAGCGCGCCCAGCAGCGCCGACATCGTGGTCATCAGGATCGGACGGAAGCGCAGCAGGCAAGCCTCGTAGATCGCCTCGCGCGGCGACTTGCCGTGCACACGCTCGGCGTCGAGCGCGAAGTCGATCATCATGATGGCGTTTTTCTTGACGATGCCGATAAGCAGGATGATACCGATGATGGCGATGATGCCGAGGTCGTTCCTCGATACGAGCAGCGCCAGCAGCGCACCGACCCCGGCCGAGGGCAGTGTGGACAGGATGGTAACTGGGTGGATGTAGCTCTCATAGAGCACGCCGAGCACGATGTACATGGTGACGATGGCGGCGAGGATCAGCAGCAGCGTGTTGTTGAGCGATGCCTGGAAGGCTAGTGCGGCGCCCTGAAAGCCGGTCTCTACGCTGATCGGCATGCCGAGTTCCCCACTGGCTTTGCGGATGGCGGCGACTGCTTCGCCGAGGGAGACGCCGGGTGCAAGGTTGAAGGAAATGGTCGAGGCGGGAAACTGGCCAATGTGGTTGATGGCAAGCTGGGCAGGTTTCTCGGTGACACGTGCGATGGACGATAGCGGCACCTGGCTGCCGCTGGGCGAGACGACATAAATGCTCTCCAGTGCCGCAATGCCTTGCTGGAATCCGGGCTTGACCTCCAGCACGACGCGATAGAGGTTGGCCTGCGTGAATATAGTCGAGACCAGGCGCTGACCGAAGGCGTTATAGAGCGCATTATCGATGGCGGCAGGCGTGATGCCGAGCCGTCCGGCGCTGGAGCGGTCGATGTCAACATAGGCCTGCACGCCGTGATCCTGCGTGTCGCTTGCGACATCGAGCAATTCTGGCACGTTGTGCAGGCGTTCCACGATTTTTGGTACCCAGAGGGCGAGTTCGTCGGGATTTGCGTCCTGTACGCTGAGCTGGTATTGCGTGCGACTGACGCGGTCTTCAATGGTCAGGTCCTGCACCGGCTGCATGTAGGTGATGATGCCGCCGAGTTTGTCGAGCTGCGTTTGCAGGCGACGAATGACGCCGCTGGCGTCGATATCGCGCTCGGCCTTCGGCTTCAGGTTGATGAGCATGCGGCCGCTGTTGAGCGTGACGTTGGCGCCGTCGACACCGATGAACGAGGACAGGCTCGCCACGGCAGGGTCGGCCAGCACCGCATCGGCCACGGCCTGCTGGCGCTCGGCCATGGCGGCGAAGGAAATCGACTGCGGCGCCTCGGTGATGGCCTGGATGACGCCGGTGTCCTGCACCGGGAAAAAGCCCTTGGGTACGAAGACGTAGAGCAGCACTGTCAGTGCCAGCGTGCTGATGGCGACCAGCAGCGTCGCACCCTGGCGGTCGAGCACCCAGTTGAGCCAGACGCCATAGCGCGCGATCACTTTGTCGAAGAAGGCGCCACTGGTGCGGTAGAAGCGGCCCTGCTGCTCCGGCGGCGTATGGTGCAGCAGCCGTGCGCACATCATCGGCGTCAGCGTCAGCGACACCACGGCGGAAATCAGGATGGACACCGCCAGGGTGATAGCGAATTCGCGAAACAGCCGGCCGACGACATCGCCCATAAACAGCAGCGGAATCAGCACCGCGATCAGCGAGAAGGTGAGCGAGATGATGGTGAAACCGATCTGCTCAGCGCCCTTCAATGCTGCCTGCAAGGGGGGGTCGCCAGCCTCGACGTAGCGTGCGATGTTCTCGATCATCACGATGGCGTCGTCGACCACGAAACCGGTGGCGATGGTCAGCGCCATCAGGGTCAGGTTGTTGATCGAGAATCCGGCCAGATACATGACGCCGAAGGTGCCGACCAGCGACAGCGGCACGGCAACAGCTGGAATCAGCGTGGCCGGCACATTGCGCAGGAAGACGAATATCACCATTACCACCAGCGCTACCGCCAGCAACATTTCAAACTGGACGTCGTGCACCGAAGCGCGGATGGTGGTGGTGCGGTCGGTCAGCAGCCTGACATCCACCGTGCCGGGCAGGGCCGCTTGCAGTTGCGGCAGGATTTTTTTGATGCGGTCGACGGTCTCGATGACGTTGGCGCCCGGCTGGCGCTGTATGTTGAGGATGATGGCAGGTGTCTGGTTGGCCCAGGCCGCCAGCCGCTCATTCTCGGCGCCGTCGATGACATCGGCGATGTCGCGCAGACGTATCGGTGCACCGTTCTTCCAGGCGATGACGAGATCACGATACTCGGCCGCAGACTTGAGCTGGTCGTTTGCGTCCAGCGTCGAGGCGCGCATCGGACCGTCGAAGCTGCCCTTGGCCATGTTGACGTTGGCATTGCCGATGGCGGTGCGCACATCGTCGAGGTTGATGCCTTGCGCTGCCAGCGCCTTCGGGTTGGCCTGAATGCGTATGGCCGGCCGCTGGCCGCCGCCGATGCTGACCAGCCCGACGCCGGGCAGCTGCGACAGCTTCTGCGCCAGCCGCGTGTCCACGAGATCTTCGATCCTGGGCAGCGGCAGCGTTGCCGAGGTGATCGCCAGGGTGATGATGGGCGCGTCGGCTGGATTTACCTTGCTGTAGATCGGCGGCATCGGCAGGTCAGTGGGCAGGAAGGAGCCCGCAGCGTTGATTGCCGCCTGCACTTCCTGCTCGGCGACATCCAGACTCAGCGCCAGGCTGAATTGCAGCGTGATGACCGAGGCGCCGCCTGAACTTGCCGACAACATCTGGTTCAGACCCGGCATCTGGCCGAACTGGCGTTCCAGCGGCGCCGTGATCGACGAGGTCATCACATCCGGGCTGGCGCCGGGATAGAGCGTGGTGACCTGGATCGTCGGGTAATCAACCTCTGGCAGCGCCGAGATCGGCAGCACGCGATAGCCCACAAGCCCCGCCAGCAGGATCGCGACCATCAGCAGCGAGGTCGCCACCGGCCGCAGGATAAAGAGACGTGACGGATTCACTGCGAATTCTGGCCGCTGGCCCCGCCACCCTCGCGTTGGCGGCGCATTTCACGCATGCGCTGTTTGCGTTCTTCCTCGGGAAGCTTTTTCATTTCTTCGCCGAACTCTCCACGGTCGATACGCGCGTTGGTTTCCGCCCAGCGTTTTTGCAGCTCCTCGGCGGAGCTGCCGCCGGGGCCAGCGGAACTGCGTGGCCCTTTGCCTGCGGCTTCGCCCGCGCCGGGCGTCGTTACCTCGACCTTGGCGCCTTCGCGTAATTTGTCGGCACCGTCGGTCACCACCTGCTCACCGGCCACGAGTCCCTTTTCGATGGCGACGATTTCGCCCGAGACTGGCCCGAGCGTGACGGGGCGAATGGCGACCGCCTGACCCTGCCCAACGACGTAGACGAAAGTGCCCTGGGTGCCGCGCTGGATCGCCGCGACCGGTACCAGAATCGCGTTGTGCCGGGTATCCACGCGCAGGCGGGCATTCACGAACTGGTTGGGAAACAACTTGTCGTCGGTATTGGCAAATTCAGCCTTGAGTTTGACTGTGCCGGTGGCGACGTCGATCTGGTTGTCTACGGTCAGCAGCTTTCCTGTCGCCAGTTTGGTCTTGCCGTCGCGGTCGAGCGCGTCAACGGACAGCGCCTCGCCAGTACGCAGGCGCGCAAGCACCGCCGAAATGTCGCCCGCCGGAATGGCAAAGATAACGTTGATCGGCTGGATTTGGGTAATCACCACGAGGCCGTTGGCGTCGCTGCCATGGATCGCATTACCGACGTCGATCTGGCGCAGCCCCAGCCTTCCCGACACTGGCGCCGTAATGTGCGTGAAATCAAGGTTCAGTTGAGCGTTATCCACCTGAGCACGGTCTGTCTTCACCACGCCTTCATCCTGGCGCACCAGTGCCTCCTGGACATCAACCTGCTGTTTGGCGATTGAGTCCTTCGCCAACAGGCCTCGGTAGCGATCGAGGTCAAGCCTGGCGTTGTCCAGTAGCGCTTGGTCGCGAGTCAACTGGCCTTTGGCCTGATCGAGCAGCACCTGAAAGGGTCGTGGGTCGATTTCCGCGAGTACCTCGCCTTCCTTGACCATCTGGCCTTCGCGAAAAGAGACGCGTACCAACAGGCCGTCGACGCGCGCCTTGACCGTGGCAGTAGTAAGTGCCGTGACAGTGCCTAGCGCATTGATGGAAACGTCGATATCGCCGCTCTTCGCTATCGCTGCCTGTACCGGCAACGGCTTCTCGTCCCCACCGCTGCCGCTCTTCGAGGATCCCGGCTTCCCGGTTTGGCCGGCAGGTTTGTTGTAAAACCAGAAGGTGGAGATGCAGACAAGCAGCAATACAGCGATCCAGAGGATTTTATTTTTCATGTCAAAGGAGCTACTGGTTGTTCGATTGGGGCAGGATAACAGCCGCCCAGACCGGGTTCTCGTATTCTACTAGGCCCGCCTCCTAATTATCGCGCAAAGCATCTTCCAATATGCAACGGAACTGAAGGCGGAGGAGGTGGTGGATAGCAAGATGGAGCTGGGGCAGGCGGCTGAGAGTAAATTACTCGGGGCTGATAGCGGGGTGCTTGGGGGAGCTGGTTCCCCTTGGCGTACCTGCATTGCTCAAAGCAATATCATACCGGCGCTGAGCCTCATATCCACTATAACGAGCTTCGCCTGTTCCCGTTGCTGCGCCGGCTAACATTCCAGCGGCAGCCCCCCGCCCCATGCCCACTTCCGGTCTAGCAACTGCATAACACACACTCTGCTTTATCCACGCAAGTCATGCCTGACAACCCTAATACGGCGCTGTCTGAGGAGGTTGAGCCGGAACCGGCCGCCACGCCTCCGGGCAACTTGGCACATAGGGATAATAACCTTTT
>JAGWMH010000245.1 GCA_028871775.1 Betaproteobacteria bacterium | reverse complement strand
AATTCATTAGCCTTGTCATTCCCGCGTCCCCTCTCTTCAACTCTCCCCCAGCACCCGCAAGGAGTAGGCCGTGGTTGTATAGCCGCTGAAGCGGCAACAGCCACGCACAGGGGGGAGAGTGCAATCTTCCCTTCCCCAGCTTGCGGGATAACCAGCGACTTGGCTGGTGTTTTCTGGCAGCCTAGTCGAATGGCTAGTTGTTTCATTCAGAGGGTTAGGGAGAGGGCTGCGGGAATAACGCAGTTTTCGGTCTAACGGGCAAGCCGCCGGAATTACCCCTGCACGGCAAGCGTGCCAATACGCCCATCCACTTCGCGCATCACCATTTCGCGCCGGGGCAGTATGCCATCAAGCCCTTCGAGATATTGCCGCAATGACACCAGTTCGTAACCCTGCTCTTTCCAGCCGCTGAGCAATTGCTCGAATACCGGCAGCAATTTTCCGCCTTCGAGTTCGGCGTGCAGGGTGAACACATGGCCAGTAGTCTGTGGATTCGCTGTCAGTTGCAAAATGTGTTGCGCGATGTTGTTCGGCGTGATGCCGTCGCGGTTCATCAGTTCGTCCAGCGTCGGCAGGGTGGTGGGCAGTTGCGGGCAGGCAATGATTTCGGCGTTCACCGTGGGAATGAAGGGGCACGTGCCGCGCGTATCTGAGCTGTAGTCGAAGCCCAGTTGCTGGGTCAGGCGCAAGGCATGGCGGTTCATCTGCCAGCCTGCCGCGGCGTGTGCCTTGGGTGCCTCGCCAAAAACTTCGGTGAACCTGTCTACCGCTCGCTGCATCTCGCGCCGTGTCCATTCGGCGTCCTTGCCCGCGACACGATCCTGCCAGCGGATGTGGTCGTAGCAATGGATGCCGACCTCAAAGCCCGCATCGCGCGCCGAGCGCATGATGTCCGCGCAGCCGCGCCCGATATCCGGCCCCGGCAGCAGCGTGCCGTACAGCAGCGTCTTGATGCCGTAATGTTCCACCACCGAGGTGCGCGACACCTTGCCCAGAAAGCCGGGGCGGAATACGCGCCAGATGGCGCGCCCGGTGTGGTCGGGGCCGAGCGAGAAAAAGAAGGTGGCCTGCGCGTTGTGTTTCTTGAGGATTTCGATGAGGCGCGGCACGCCTTCGCGGGTGCCGCGCCAGGTGTCCACGTCTATTTTCAGGGCGAGTTTCATAAGAGCAAGTACCGAGGTGCGAGGGCTAAGGACTGAGTAAAACCTGCTGCTCTGGTTTCCCTCAGTCCTTGGCACTCAGTCCTGTTCTAATCTACCAAGCCACGCGCTTCCGCAACCTGCCCGCGATACGCATCGAAAATCTTGCGCAGCGTATCCGCCATCGAAGTCGTCGGCTTCCAGTCCAGCTCTTCGCAGGTATTGGTGATTTTCGGCACACGGTTTTGCACGTCCTGATAGCCCTTGCCATAATAGGCGGTGGAAGTTGTTTCGACAATCTTCACCTTCTTCGCGGAGTCGCGGTATTCCGGATATTCATCGGCCAGTTTCAGCATCATCGCCGCGAGGTCGCGGATGGAATGGTTGTTGGTTGGATTGCCGATGTTGTAAATCTTGCCGGAGGCGATGCTGCCCTTGTTTGCGATGATTTTCATCAGTGCGTCTATGCCATCGTCTATGTGGGTAAAGGCGCGTTTCTGCTGCCCGCCGTCCACCAGGCTGATGTTCTCGCCGCGCACGATATGGCCGAAGAACTGAGTCACCACGCGCGAGCTGCCTTCCTTCGGCGTATGGATGGAATCCAGGCCGGAGCCGATCCAGTTGAACGGCCGGAACAGGGTGAAATTCAGCCCCTGCTCCATGCCGTAACCCCAGATCACGCGGTCCATCAGTTGCTTGGAGCAGGAATAAATCCAGCGCGGCTTGTTGATCGGTCCGCAGATCAGCTCGGATTCCGCCGGGTCAAATTCTTCGTCGTGGCACATGCCGTACACTTCCGAGGTCGAGGGAAACACCAAGTGCTTGTTGTACTTTGCTGCCGCACGCACGATGGGCAGATTGGCCTCGAAATCCAGCTCGAACACGCGCAGCGGCTGCTTGACGTAGGTGGCCGGTGTGGCAATCGCCACCAGCGGCAGCAGCACGTCGCACTTGCGTATGTGGTACTCCATCCATTCCTTGTTGATGGTGATGTCGCCTTCGAAAAAATGAAAGCGCGGCTGGTCGAGCAGATCGGTGATGCGCTCATTATTCATGTCCATGCCATACACCTCCCAATCGGTGGTGGCGAGGATGCGGTTGGACAGATGGTGGCCGATGAAGCCGTTCACTCCCAGGATCAATACTTTTTTCATTGCCATTTCCTTAACGATTGAATTCAAATCTTGCCGTGCCATGCCTTGCGGCGAACTCCGCCGCGCTCATTTCGACGCCATCCAGCTCGAAGCGCACCACGCGCAACACGCCCTGTCCGCAGACCGCATAGGCCTTGCCGTCCTTGACGTAGAACACCGGTTTCTCGCCGGAAACCGTGCATCCGGTGACCAGCGTTTGCAGGATGCGCATCGGCTTGCCCAGCAACTGCGTGGTCGCACCCGGATACGGCGGCGCCACGGCGCGCACCAGGTTGTGGATCTGCTGCGCACTTTGCGACCAGTCGATGACGCCGTCCTCCGCCTTGCGCCCGCCGAAATACGCGCCCTTGCTCAAGTCCTGTTTCACGGCCTGCGCCTTGCCTGCAAGCAGCGCGGGCAGCACACCATCGAGCGCCATCTCCGCCGCCACCGTCACCTTCTGGAACGCCTCGAAGGCGGTGTCGTTCGGCAGGATAGGCACGGCCTGCTGTGCGACGATGTCTCCGTTGTCCGGCTTCTCGGTCATGTAATGCAGCGTCGCGCCGGTCTCGGTCTCGCCGTGGATGATCGCCCAGTTCACCGGCACGCGGCCGCGGTATTTCGGCAGCAGCGAGCCGTGCATGTTCAATGCGCCGCGCGTCGGGATGTCCAGCAAATCCTTCTTCAGCATCTCGCGGTAGTAGAAGGAGAAGAAAAAATCCGGCTGCAGGGCGCGAATCTGCTCGACTATTTCCGGCGCATTCGGATTGTCCGGCGTTATCACCGGAATGCCGTGCAGCGCGGCCAGCTCCGCCACGCTG
>JAGWMH010000244.1 GCA_028871775.1 Betaproteobacteria bacterium | reverse complement strand
ACCTGGTTCTTGAGGTCAATCGCCAGTTCGGCATGCGAGTCGACAATGGTCTGGTTCTGGCAAACTAGGCAACGCAATTCTCCGGATACGGCCATAACACGTTTTTCCAGCGCGACATCATCTGCAACAGGTATGGCTTCACCGGCATGGGCCAACGGTAATATCAGGGCGAGCAGGAGAGAAAAAAGTAATTTATTTTGCACCGTTCAGTTCCTTAACAAGGGGAATTATTTTGTCCCTGAGGGCCTCTGGCGTAACCGGTCCGATCTGCTTGTAGCGGATGATGCCCAGCTTGTCGATGACAAAAGTCTCCGGCACACCATAGACACCCCAGTCTATGCCGACGTTGCCATCCCGGTCATAAGCCGACACGACGTACGGATTGCCTCCCTCAGCAAGCCAGGCAAGGGCATCTTCGCGCTTGTCCTTATAGTTAAGCCCGTAAATCGGTACCAGGTTTTGCCGCGCAAACTCCACCAGCAGCGGATGCTCCTCGCGGCAGCTTACGCACCACGAAGCCCACACGTTAAGCAGCCAAACCTTGCCGCGCATCTCCTCCGGAGCAATGGTTTTTGCCTCTTCGTGCAACTGGGGAACACGGAATGCCGGTGCTGGCTTGTCAATAAGAGGCGAGGGCACCTCTCTGGGTTTGAGATTGAGTCCGATACCCAGGAAGAGGACGAGGACTATAAAAACCACCAGCGGAAGAAGAAAACGATTCATGCTTTTTTCCCCTTCAGCCCGCAACCGATGCAGATGCCACAACGGTTGCAGGGTGTCGCTGTTGTACGAGCAGACGGTAGCGGCGATCAGACGCGGCCAGCACGCCACCCAGCGCCATAAACAGGCAGCCCGCCCAAATCCAGTCAACCATCGGCTTGTGCTGGACGCGCACAATCCACTCGTCCTTGCTGATCGCCTCGCCGAGTGCTACATAAAGATCGCGGAACAAGCCGGTGTCGATGCCCGATTCGGTCATGGGCATGGCCTGCACATTATAGATGCGCTTCTCGGGATAAAGAGTGGCCACCTTGGCGCCGTTCAACGTCACTTCCAGCGTGGCGCGCATCGCCATATAGTTCGGGCCCTTTGTTTCCTTAATGTTGGCGAAGCGGAAGACATAGCCACCCACTGTCGTCGTGTCACCCTCACGCATGCGCACTTCGCTGGTCGTTTCGTAACCCTTGACCAGCGTCACACCAAGGATGAATACACCGATTCCGGCGTGCGCAAGCAGCATGCCATAGGTGGCACGCGGGGTTGTCCGCAGCCTATCCCAAACATTTGCCGGGCCACGCACCCGCGCGACAAGGTACGCAAGAGCAGAGAGCAATGCCCAGAGCCCGAGTGTGACCCCGCCAACAATGGGCGCTGACCAATGGTCATATGCGGCCACCACGGCTGCGGCAAGCACCACGCTGGCGGCAAACCAGCCCCACAAATGCTTCACCATTTCCGCCATGCTGGCCTGCTTCCAGCGTGCAAACGGTCCGATGCCCATCAGGAAAGCGGCTATCGCCATGATGGGTACAAACACAGTTTCGAAATAGGGCGGGCCAACCGAGAGCTTGCCGTACCCCATTGCATCCATGAACAGCGGGTACAGCGTGCCGAGAAACACCGCAGCTGAGGAAACCGTCAGTACCACATTATTCACCAGCAGCAGCGACTCGCGCGAAATCAGCTCGAATCCGCCGCCCAGTCCCACCTTCGGCGCGCGCCAGGCAAACAGGACCAGCGAACCGCCAATCACTACGCAGAGAAAGGCCAGGATGAAAATACCGCGGCGCGGGTCGGTGGCAAAAGCATGCACGGAGGTTAGCACACCGGAACGCACCAGGAAGGTTCCGAGCAAGCTTAAGGAAAAAGCAATGATGGCGAGCAACACCGTCCAGTTCTTGAACGCGCCGCGCTTCTCGGTCACGGCCAGCGAGTGGATCAACGCGGTACCCACCAGCCATGGCATGAATGAAGCGTTTTCCACCGGATCCCAGAACCACCAGCCGCCCCAGCCCAGCTCGTAATAAGCCCAGCCGCTGCCAATCACGATACCCAGGGTGAGGAACACCCACGCCACCGTTGTCCAGGGGCGCGACCAGCGCGCCCAGGCAGCGTCCAGCTTGCCGCCAAGCAACGCGGCAATGGCGAAAGCGAAAGCCACCGAGAAACCCACATAACCCATGTACAGCATGGGCGGATGAAAAACCAGGCCGGGGTCCTGCAACAGTGGGTTCAGATCGCGCCCATCCGCCGCAGCGGGCAGCAGCCGATCAAACGGATTGGAGGTGAACAGCATGAACAGCAGAAAACCGACGGAAACCAGCCCCATCACGCCGATCACCCGCGCCACCATTTCTTCCGGCAGCCGTTTGCTGAACAGGGATACTGCCACTGTCCAGATGGTAAGGATGAAAGTCCATAGCAACAGCGAACCTTCGTGCCCGCCCCACACTGCGGCAAAACGGTATTGCATTGGCAACTGCGAATTGGAGTGCTCCGCCACATACAATACGGAAAAATCGTTGCTCAGAAAAGCCTGCGTCAGGCAGCCGAAAGCAAGCGCCACAAACACAAACTGACCCAGCGCGGCGGGGCGCGCCAACCCCATCAGTACGGCATCACCGCGTGCCGCGCCAAGGATGGGCAGCACACCCTGTATCAGCGCCAGAAAAAGCGCCAGGGTGAGTGCAAAATGACCGATCTCAGGAATCATTCATCTCTCCTCGAGATCTGGTGGCAATCCTCCAGCAGTATGTTAAATTCAGTTCCGGTCAGCGCTGCTCGATTACGTATTGACTTCAATCATGTCTCCAAAATTCTGATCCTGTGCGATGCTGCCAGATGCTCCGGAATGGAGCGGCACGGAAATAACATCGATACCTGCAAACTGCCATTAATCCAATGGCGCGGCCCATAACTCCCCAAAGAAGAAGGGGACATAAATTTCCATGTCGAAAAATGTTTTTTATTGTAACAGATTCAAGGTAGCGTCATTATCCATCGCTCCCGTTGGCACACGAAATTTTTGGATCGGTTAGGACAATACTGTCAACCTGAAGGTTCAAATTTTCACTCATGGCAAAACTACACTTTCAACCAGAGCGG
>JAGWMH010000243.1 GCA_028871775.1 Betaproteobacteria bacterium | reverse complement strand
TTGCAAGCTGATTTTAACAGGCTGACGGAAAAAGCTTATTGTGAATTAGTCGTGAAATCATCGCCATCAAATCCGGTTTGAGATATTCTTGGAAAAAATACGCAATGCTATTCCCTCATGCATTGAACCCGTGACATGAAGAGAGCTGTAATTTTATTATCCGGCGGTCTGGATTCCGCTACTGTTCTGGCGCTGGCGCGGCAGCAGAATTTCGCCTGTTATGCGTTGAGCGTGGATTACGGGCAACGGCATCATGCCGAACTGGCTGCGGCACGGCGTGTGGCACAGGCGCTGGGTGCGGTCGAGCAGCGCACCATCAGCATTGACCTCACCGGATTCGGCGGCTCCGCACTGACTGATACGAGCATTGCTGTGCCGGAGCAACCGACGCAAGGTATTCCGCTTACCTATGTTCCGGCGCGCAATACCATCATGTTGTCGCTGGCTTTGGCTTGGGCAGAAGTGTTGCGGGCGCAGGACATTTTCATCGGAGTGAATGCAGTGGATTATTCCGGCTATCCCGATTGCCGTCCCGAATACATCGAAGCTTTCGAACGCATGGCCAATTTTGCCACCAGGGCGGCGATTGAGGGCAAGCGCCTGACCCTGCATGCGCCCTTGCTGCACCTGTCCAAGGCAGGCATCATCAAACGCGGAACACAATTGGGCGTGGATTACAGCTTGGCGGTATCCTGCTACCAGGCCGACGATGACGGCAACGCGTGCGGTGTATGCGATTCCTGCCGGCTACGCCGTGCCGGCTTCGAGGCCGCTGGAATGGCCGATCCGACGCGCTATCGCCGAGTGTGAGGCGCGCTGTCGCGTTGACAGTAATTGGCTAATCCGTATAATGCGCGCTTCCCTGATCAGGGATGTGGGTCGTTAGCTCAGCCGGTAGAGCAGCGGACTTTTAATCCGTTGGTCGGCAGTTCGAATCTGCCACGGCCTACCACAGTTTAAAGCAGGTTTTTCAGTGTTGCAGATATTCTGAAACACCCGTCAATGCTGTATTGCCGCCTTAGCTCAGTTGGTAGAGCAACCGCCTTGTAAGCGGTAGGTCATCAGTTCGAATCCGATAGGCGGCACCATTAGTCACAATCAAAAGGGCCACTGCCGAAGCCAAGCTGTGCCATGCAAGATGGTAGCCTTGGCATGTCCCACCTGCCCGAGCAGAAAAAAGGCGCAGGTGCTGGCACAGAAGTGGCTGGCCAAGTACAAGTGATCCAGTTCCCCGCATAATTCGAGTTATCCACGCTTAAGCCTTGCGGTTAGAAAAGCTTGCACCACAACTTGGCGTTGCTTACAGCAACACCAGGTTGTGGCTTCGGCCACCGCTGCGCGGTAACCTGCTGCGCAGGTTAGCTTCCACCGCAACCTTGTCTTGCTGTTGTTTACAGCAAGACAAGGTTGTCTCGATGGATTAACTCTGACTCATCCACATAGCCGAGGATGGCTTCGATCTCATGGCTGGGGCGACGGGCAATGCGGCGCGCTTCCGTGGCGCTGTAGTTGATCAGGCCGCGTGCGATGTCCTGGCTGTTCTCGTTGAGTATGGCTACTACCGCGCCGCGCTCGAATTCGCCGATTACCCCGGTAACCCCGATCGGCAGCAGGCTCTTGCCTTCGCTGCACAGGGCACGCACCGCGCCTGCATCCAGCACCACCTTGCCGCTGACTTGCAGATGGTCCGCCAGCCATTGTTTGCGCGCGGCCAGCGACATGGCTTGCGCCTGGAGCAGGGTGCCGATGCTCTCGCCGCGCAACAGGCGCGGCAGCACGTCGCGTTCGTGGCCGGAGGCGATGACGGTGTGCGCTCCGCTGCGCGCTGCGCGCTTGGCGGCCAGCACTTTGGTGATCATGCCGCCGCGCCCGATTTGGCTGCCTGCGCCACCCGCCATGGCTTCCAGTTTTACATCGCCTGCCTGCGCCAGATTGACCAATTTTGCATCGGGGTTTTTGCGCGGGTCGGCAGTGTACAGGCCGCTCTGGTCGGTGAGGATGACGAGCGCATCGGCCTCGATCAGATTGGCGACCAGCGCGCCCAGGGTGTCGTTGTCGCCGAACTTGATCTCGTCGGTAACCACCGTGTCGTTTTCATTGATGACGGGGACAACATTCAGGTGCAGCAGCGTGCGCAGGGTGGAGCGGGCGTTGAGGTAGCGCTCGCGGTCGGCGAGGTCGGCGTGGGTGAGCAGCACCTGCGCCGCGTGCAGGCCATGCTTACGGAAGCAGCTTTCATATACCTGCACCAGGCCCATCTGCCCCACCGCAGCGGCGGCCTGCAATTCATGCACGGCACTGGGGCGCTGTTTCCAGCCTAACCGTTGCATCCCTTCCGCAACCGCACCGGAGGAAACCAATACCACTTCGAGGCCGGCCTCGCGCAAGGCGGCGATCTGCTGCGCCCAGTTGCCGATGGCACGCGTATCCAGTCCCTCGCCCTGATTGGTAACCAGGCTGCTGCCGACTTTGACGACGATGCGTTTACACTGGGCCAGGATGGTTTTCATGGCGTATTAGAGTACAGGAATATCGCTTTCTTGCGGGTTTTCGGCGATGGACGCTTGTTCCAGTTTGGCTGCCTGTTCCAGATGTTCCATGATAGCGTAGGTCAGCTCCTTGCAGCCATCGCCGTTAATCGCGGAGATGGCAAAGTGGCGCGTGTGATCGCCGAATTCACGCAGGAAGGCGGCGACTTTTTCATCCTTGTCCTGCAGCAGGTCCAGCTTGTTCAGCACCAGCCAGCGCGGCTTGTTGTACAAGGCCTCGTCGTATTTTTTCAGCTCATTTAATATGGCATGAGCTTCATGCACCGGGTCGGTTTCCTCGTACATAGGGGCGATGTCCACCAGATGCAGCAGCAGGTGGGTGCGCGCCAAGTGGCGCAGAAACTGGTGTCCCAGCCCGGCGCCTTCCGCCGCACCTTCGATCAGGCCGGGAATGTCGGCAATCACGAAACTCTTTTCAGTTGAAACGCGCACCACCCCCAGATTGGGATGCAGCGTAGTGAAGGGGTAGTCTGCCACATTGGGGCGCGCGGCGGAAACCGCGCGGATGAAGGTGGACTTGCCCGCGTTGGGCATGCCCAACAGGCCGACGTCGGCCAATACTTTC
>JAGWMH010000242.1 GCA_028871775.1 Betaproteobacteria bacterium | reverse complement strand
TTACACACGTTGAATAGTGAAATTTCAGCAGCAAAATGGGAGAGGTCGATATGCCTGTTTACTTACCCGTTTTCAACCACCACTTTTTTTAACCCAAGGAGATAGGATCATGAGTGATGAGAAAAAACAGTTTTGCCGCCCCAAGGTTCCGGATGGACACACATTCCGCGTAACTACCCGTCAGAAGGAAATCGTACCGGGGCAGTTCTTTGTGGGCTATGAAACCACTTGGGAACCGATCCAGAAGGAAGTGCCCTACACCACTCCCAAGAAGCCCTGAATCAATCAGCAAAGAATGATCAGCCGCGCGCGAGCCTGAATGGTTGCTACTTGCGGAAATCGCGTAAGATGGCTGGGCACCGCAAGGTGCCCAGTTGTTTACAACCCTGCCCTGCAAATTCGAAGAGAAAGAGATGACCGATACCTACATGGCAGCCGACCTGCCGTTCTCCGGCAGCCCGGTCGTGCCGCAGATGTGCGACGGCAGCAAATCGATACAATTCCGGTGCCACAAGGGCATCGCCTGCTGGAATGCCTGCTGCAGCAACATCGACATCTCGCTGACCCCCTACGACATCCTGCGCCTGAAACAACGCTTGGGAGCCACCTCGAACGATTTCCTGCTGCGCTACACCCTGCCCTACGAGATGGAGCAGAACGGCATCGCCGGAGTGAAGCTGCGCCCGGTGGAAAATGGGACGGCCTGCCAGTTCATGACTCCAGAGGGTTGCAGCGTCTATGACGACAGGCCGACGGCCTGCCGCTACTACCCGGTGGCGCTGCTGTCCATGCGCAAACAGGACGAATATACCGATACCCAGTCCTATGCGCTGGTCAAAGAGGAACATTGCCTGGGCCACAACGAACCCAGAACTATCACCATAGACGCTTACCGCCAAGAGCAGGGTCTGGAGGAATATGACGAACTGGCGCGCGGCTGGCGGCAGCTCATCCTCAAGAAAAAGTCCTCCGGCCCCGGTGTGGGCCAGCCCTCCAAACGCAGCCTGCAACTGTATTTCATGGTCTGCTACGATCTCGACACCTTCCGCAGCTTCGTCACCAGCGCGGGCTTCGCCGAACTCTATGATCTGTCAGCGGAAGAAGCCAATAGCCTCCTCGCCGACGACACCGCGCTGATGCTGTTCGGTTTCCGCTTTCTCAGGCAAGTGTTATTCGGCGAAAGCAGCATTGCCTTGAAACAGGCGGCCGCCGAAAAGCGCCAGCAGCGCATCCAGGAAAAGTTTCAGCAGATCGAGCGTGAGGCCAGAGAAAAACGCGCGGCAGAACAGGACAGCATATACGAAAATCCAGATGCCTGAGTCAAGGTGTTTTGCAAGAACCACAGGGCCAGTCACCGGTTTTTAATGCTAAACTTCAAACCACTGCATAGTGCAGTAACCAACTACAGGGGTAAATAACATGAACCGCAAAGAACTGATCGACGCACTGGCAACAGAAACAGGCAGCACCAAGGCTGACGCTGACCGCAACATCGCAGCACTGATTGACATCATCACTGCTACGCTAAAGAAGGGGGACAACGTTGCATTGGTTGGCTTCGGCACCTTTGAAGTGCGCAAGCGTGCGGCCCGCACCGGCCGCAACCCGGCTACTGGCGCAGAGATAAAAATTAAAGCAGCCAAGGTTCCGGCATTCAAGGCCGGCGCTACCCTCAAGACTGCTGTGAACAGCGGCAAGAAATAATTGTTCCGATAGCAACCACCAGGGACATCCTGGTGGTTGCGTTTACAAATGCCAGCTTTCTTTCAGATCAAGTCTGAATTGATACAGCTTATGTAACTTTTAGCACAGACCGCGCCGCGATTTTTTTCTATCCTGTCCGCTTCCCTAACCAGACAAGAAACACAAAATGAAATCCAATAAAATTGCCTCAATTGCCCTGCTGCTCTGGGTTGCTACCATTGCCGTATTTGCATGGTTCTTCATTCGCGGGAACACTACCGCAGGAACCGACGGCAGAACAGCGGTTGTGTTGCAGCCTGCCGAGCGCGATCTGATCCTGGCGGAAATGCGCGGCCTGTTATCTTCAACGCAGGGAATTCTGGAAGGGGCCAATCAAGGGGATGTGAAGCGCATCATCCAGTCTTCCCGCGCGGCGGGCATGGCAGCCGCTGCGGATGTCAATCCGGTACTGATGGCCAAGCTGCCGTTGGAATTCAAGTCGCTGGGCATGAGCGTGCACCACGACATGGATGAAATCGCCAAGGCGGCGGAAGGCGGAACGCCGGCAGCGGAGATTTTGAAGATGACCGCCAATACATTGACGAAGTGTGTTGCCTGCCACTCGGCATGGCAGCTCAAGGCGGGAAATTAGACCTGTTTACCCAGATTGTTCATTTGGCTCGATACGATGTGCTTTGCCAACATCGCCTCCACCACTTGCGAGGCGGCCAGCGTGGTGGCGTTATAGTCGAGGCAGATCGGCGCCCTCACGCGCGCGGTTCCAAGTCCCGCTTTTTCTGCTCGTATTCCTCCCGATCGATCTCGCCGCGCGCATAGCGCTCCTGCACGATCTCCAATGGTGTCTTGTCGCGCGAACCGCCGCTTGGCGGCGACTGCGCCAGCAGCCATCGGATCAGCACCGCGATGCCGAGAATGACCAATACCCAGAATAGAAGCATGAACACCATGCCAAAACCCATACCCCACCAGCCGAAACTGCCCCAGTCGCTCATCATGTCATCTCCTTGGAAGATTCGCCTTCCAGCCAATCGCTGGCGCAGCGGCGCCACGTCGCATATCAGGCCGCGACCATTGCGGCTGCGAGATTATCCCCTCAGAAACGCCGATACAGCCAGTATTTCTCGTAGAGTATCTTGCCCATGTGCCAGAAGCGATTTGGCCCGCGCATCTCCACTTGCGGCGTCGGCTCGGCGTAGAAATTACCCTTGCCGATGCTGGCGCCACCGTCGGATGATTGTCAACAGACTCTAATTGTTTCATCAGAAAACGATGACTTTGTCGGCCCACTGCGTCCATGCCGTGAGCTGATCCATGGTGCTGTGCGACGCGCCTTCGATCAACTCCTCGGTGGCGATGCCGCGCGCATCAAGGCAGCTGCCGCACGCGCCGACTTCACCGCCATTGCGCACCACCATGCCCAGCATGTCGCCGATGTTGTAATAGCCTTG
>JAGWMH010000241.1 GCA_028871775.1 Betaproteobacteria bacterium | reverse complement strand
AGCACGAATTCACCGCGCTGGTTGTTGGGGTCGCTGTTCAGCCAATCCATTGCTTCTGCCAGCGTACATCGGTGGATGCTCTCGAACAGCTTGGTGATCTCGCGCGCCAGCACAATTTGCCGCTCTCCGCCAAAAACCGCCTGCAGGTCGGCGACGCATTCGAGGATGCGGTGCGGTGCCTCGTAAAACACCAGTGTGCAGGGCAGGGCAACGAGGTCTTGCAGTGCATGGCAGCGCGCGGCGGATTTGTTGGGCAGAAAACCGTAAAACAGGAAATGCGGTGCGGGCAGGCCGGCGGCGGAAAGCGCCGCCAATGCGGCATTGGCACCCGGAATGGGTATCACGCGGTAGCCAGCTTCGCGTACCGCTTCCACCAGCAACGCGCCGGGATCGCTCACCGCCGGCGTGCCCGCATCGCTCACCAGCGCCACCGACTGACCTTGTGCCAGCAGCGCAATCACCTTCTCCGCGGCGCCGCGCTCGTTGTGCCGGTGCAGCGCCAGCAGCCGGTTCGCCGCAATGCCGTAATGGGTCAGCATGGGCGCGGTGGTGCGTGTGTCTTCGGCGGCAACCACATCGGCAGACATCAACACATCTAGCGCACGCAAACTGATGTCACGCAAATTACCAATTGGGGTGGCAACTACATATAATGCGCATTCCAACTTTTGTTTTTGCCCGCTATGCACCGTATTCTCTCTTGGTTCCTCTTGACCGCTGCACTATACGTGAGCGGGCCGGCTTATGCCACTGACGAGCCGCCTGCGGGAGCCGAGAAGCCCGCGCCCCACATCGCGCTGTTGTTGCCGCTCAAGTCGGCGGTATTCGGGCGCGCTGCCGAGGTTGTGCAACAGGGTTTCATGGCGGCGGCAAACAACCAGCCGCTGCCCATGCCGATCAGGGTGTATGAGTGCAGTGATGAAAGCAAGGACATCACCGCACTTTACCAGCGCGCCATCGCAAACGGTGCGCGCGCCGTTGCAGGACCGCTGACGCGCGATGGCGTAGCTGCGCTGGCCGCCAGCACCGGAATCTCCGTGCCGACCCTGGCGCTCAACACCGGCGAAGCGAAAGATGCAGACAAGCTGTATTTCTTCGGCCTGTCGGCAGAGGCCGAGGCACGCCAAGCAGCACAGCTTGCTATAGCGGCAGGCTTGAGCAATGCGATCATCGTCAGCACCGACACGCCCCTGTCCATGCGGTTATCTCAGGCCTTCGCCGAGGAATGGGGAATCATGGGCGGCAGCATTGCGGCAAAAATCCTGTACCACGATGACCCCGAGGTGCTGGCCGACTTGCCCGAAGATCCGGGCACCATGGTGTTTCTTGCCGCCGATACGAAAACAGCACGCATGATTCACCCCTACCTGAACATTGCCCTGCCGGTTTATGCCACCTCGCAATTGTTCAATGGCAACACTGATACGCTGACCAACTTTGACCTCAACAATACCCACTTTGTGGACATGCCGTGGCTGCTGCAGCCCGATCACCCCGCGGTGATGGTTTACCCGCGCGCCAATGTGCCGCTGGAAACTGACATGGAGCGGCTTTACGCGCTCGGCATCGACGCTTTCCGCCTGCTGCAAATCATGCTCGAAGACACCTATCGCACCGCACTGCCGCTGGATGGCGTAACCGGCCTCATCCGCCTGAACCGCAACCATCAATTTCAACGCGAAGCCATCCCGGCAGTGATCAAGCAGGGACACAGCCAGTTGCTTGAGCCGCCATCCGCAGTGCCGCGCAAGCCATGACCACGCCGGGCGCACAGGCCGAAAACCTGGCGGCAAGATTTCTGCAGCATCAGGGGCTCAAGCTGCTGCAACAGAACTATCGCTGCCGCTTTGGCGAGATTGACCTGATCCTGCAGGACGGTGATGCGCTGGTGTTTGCCGAAGTGCGCTTGCGCAGCCGGGGCGATTTCGGCGGTGCTGCGGCCAGCATCAATGCGGCCAAACAGGCCAAACTGGTGCGCGCCGCACAGCATTACCTCGCCACGCTGGCCCATACCCCGCCCTGCCGCTTCGATGCAGTGTTGCTGCAAGCGCCTGACGGCAGCAGCATCGAGTGGGTCAGGGATGCTTTTGGCGGCTGATTTCGGGTAATATCCACACCCACATATACTCGGCAGGCAGGCTATCCAATGAATCTGGCAGGCAGAATCCGCAAACACTTCGACGACAGTGCGCAAACCAAGCTGCAAACGAAGGACACCCTGGCGCAACCGATAGCCGACGCCGCACAGGCTATGGTGACGTGCCTGATGAGCGATGGCAAAATTCTGGCTTGCGGCAACGGCGGTTCCGCCGCCGACGCGCAGCACTTCGCCGCCGAGCTGCTCAACCGCTTTGAAATCGAACGCCCCGGCTTGGCCGCCATCGCGCTGACCACCGATAGCTCGGTGCTGACTTCCATCGCCAATGATTACGATTTCAGCCAGGTGTTCTCCCGCCAGGTACGCGGGCTCGGCATGGCGGGCGATGTGCTGCTCGCCATTTCCACCAGCGGCAATTCGATCAATGTGGTCGAGGCCATCCACGCCGCACACGAGCGCGGCATGCGCGTCATTGCGCTCACCGGACGCGAAGGCGGAACGATGGGGGAGATACTCGAAACGGATGACATCCATATCTGTGTCCATGCGGAACGCACGGCGCGCATCCAGGAGGTGCACCTGCTTTCATTGCACTGTCTGTGCGATACCATAGACTATTTACTGTTAGGAGGTGAATAATGCGTTATCTCAATTACCTGTTGCTCGCTGCCATACTCGGCGCGTTGCAGGGTTGCCCTGCGGTGGTTGCCACGGGTGTGGGCACCGGGGCGATAATGGCGGCGGACCGCCGTACTACCGGTACCTATATCGAAGACGAGGTCATCGAAGACAAGGCGAATAGCCAAATCAGCACCAAGTACAAAAATACCGCACATGTGAATGTCACCAGTTTCAACCGCCATGTGCTCATCACCGGCGAGGCGCCAAATGAGGAAACCAGGGCCGGGATAGCGCAAATCGTAGCGGGAGTCCAGAATGTAAAGGCGGTCAGCAACGAACTGGTAGTGTCCGGCCTCACCGGCATCACCTCGCGTAGCAGCGACAGCATCATCACCGGCGATGTGAAACTGCGCTTCATCAACAACAAGGTCTTC